>CANHFL010000150.1 GCA_947459855.1 Planctomycetaceae bacterium
AGAGCGGGTTGGACGACAGGCCGGTGAAGCTGCGGCGGAAGTCGTAGGTGACCGGCGCCTTCGGGTCGATCGCGGGGATCGCCGCAGGCGAGGCAGGAACCGCATCCGCAGGCGGCGCGCCGTCGGCAGCCGGTGCAGCCGGGGCCGCCGGCGCTGGGAGCGGCTCCTCGGCCACGTTGATCGACACGAGCCGCTTGACGGGCGCGTCGACGACGCTGCGGTACGGCTTGTTGGCCGCGGCGAGGGCGCGCAGGATGTCGTCGATGATCCACGTGCGCCACTGCCAGAGGAAGAGGCGCGCCGAGAAGTTCGGTGACGTGGCCGAGCCGGCCTCGGCCGATCCGGACGGGAGACCGAGCGCCCCGACGTCGCCGTAGAACGAGACGTTCGCGGCGCGATCCGCGTAGATCTGCAGGCGCTTCTCGCGGAGCGCCTCCCGCAGGCGGCCCAGCTGCTCCTCGTTGAGCGACTTGCGGTCGGTCTTCTTCTCGCCCGCAATGAACTGGTCCTGGCGGCGCTGCAGCTGCTCGACCAGCGAAGAATCGGCCACCGGGCCGCCGATGCGCAGCTCCGTGAACATCGCCTTCTCGTGGGTCTCGATGGCGTCGTAGACGTGGTCGGCGAGCTCGAGAGCGTTCTCCTTGGTCACGTCCACGCTGGCCAGCAGCTTGGTGCGGCCGGCGCGGTTGTGCTCGAGTGCGGCCTTCTGGACCTGCACCGAGTCGGCGCGCAGCTTGCCTGCCAGCTCCTCGTACGCCGCCACCATCTTCGGGGTGACGACGCCGGTCTGCTGCTCGGGAGCACGTCCCGGCAGCGCGATCTCGACGGGCGTCTTCTCGAGCTTCTCGAGGGCGTCCATCTCCTTGGCGCGCGTCTCGGCGGCCTTGTCCGCCTCGGCATGGATGTCGGAGGCGAACCACCACGCAACGGCCGGCGCGAGCAGCATGACGGCGACCGACGCGACGATCGCGGGGTTGGCCTTCATCCAGGCGACCGCGGCCTTGGCGTCGAACTTGCCGGCACCGCCCGCGGCAGCGCCGGCTTCGCCACCGGAGTCGCCGCCCTTCTTGCCGAGGGACTGGAGCTTGTCGCGGAACTTCTGGATCGACTCTCCGAGGGAACTCACTTGGCCTCTCCTTCCGGGTTCTCGCCTTCGGCGGCCGCACCTTCGGCGCCCGGCGCGACGGGCACCGCGAGGTCACGGCCGACCGGATCGCGGAGCTCGATGGTGAACTTGATCGTGACCTGCGTCGCCGGCTTGCCCGCGAGCGGGTTCGGACGCGGCGGGATGGCAGCGTCCTGGTCGATGTTGACGGGCTCGGCTGCGGCCGAGGTGATCGCCTTGCGCTCCGCCTTCTTCTTGGCCGCCCCGCCCGCACCGCCCTGCTCGCCGGTGGCTTCGGGCGGCGGCGCGGCATCGCCGCCGGTGTTGCCGCTGAAGCCCGCGCCGCCGAGCATGCCGCCCTTGCCGACGTTGATCGAGCCGCTGGCGTTGCCGGCGCGCTTCATGGTGCCGGCGCCCTGGACCTCGGTGGCGGTCTGCTCGGGCTGCGGCTCGTCGGCCGCGCCGCCCGCACCGGTGCTTGCAGCGGTGCCGGGCGCCGCACTGGTGCCGGTCACCGGCGCGAACGTCGCCGAGATGCCGGTCTGCGGCACCACGATCACGTACGGCGCCTCCTTGCGGTCGGCGTTCTTCGCCAGCCAGTCGAGGATGGTGCGCGTGACGAATGCCTTCGAGCCGCGCTCGTCGCGCGGGACCACGCAGCGCATGGTCACCTCGATGGTGCGCTTGGGCTTGGGCTGCGCGTTGACGAACTTGTAGACGCCCGAGAGGTTCTCGAGCTCCACGGTGTTCCACTTCTCGACCTCGACGGGCGGCTTGGCCGGGTCGAAGTCCGCGAGCAGCTCGGGCTGCGTGCCGGCGGTCGCGATCGCCGCGTGGGCGTCGGCGGTGATCCACGGCCAGACCTCGCGGTCGTCCAGCAGGAAGATCATGTTGTTGGCGCGGGCGCCGAGGTCCGCCGCGGCCTTCGCCTCCTCGAACTTCTTCTTGGCGGACTCGCCTTCCTGCTTCACGATGCGCACGATCGCCGGCGGATCCGCCGCGACCGCGCCGCCCGGACGCCAGAAGAGGAGTGCCGCACCCGCCGTCATCAGCGCGGCGGCAGCGATGAACCACTTGGACTTCTTCGCCCACACCTGCTCGCGCAGGTTGCCGACCGGCGAGAGGTTGATGCCGATCTCGCCGTAGCCCAGGCCCTGCAGGGCCAGTCCGACCGCGGTCGTGAGGTTCATCGCCGCGGCCGTGAAATCGCTGGCCGCGCTGCCCTCGACCTTGATCTTCTCGAACTCCTCGAGGCGGCGGATGTCGGTGCCCAGCTGGTCGCTGAGGAACTTGCGCAGGCCGGGAATGCGGAACGTGCTGCCCAGGCCGACGATGCGCTCGATCGGCTTGTCCGGGTGCAGGCTGCCGTAGTGGCCGATCGAGCGCTGCACCTCCTGCAGCAGGTCGTCGAAGACCGGGCGCATGGCGTGCATCAGCTGCTTGGCGTACTTGTGGGTCGCGGCCTCGGCCTTCAGGCGGTCGGCCTTGCCGTAGGGCACGCTGAACGCGCTGGCGATGGCTTCCGTGAAGTGGTGGCCGCCGATCGGGAAGGTGCGGATCCACGCCCGGCCTTCCTCGATCACGACCAGGTCGGACGACCGGGTCCCGATGTCCAGGAACGCCATGACGGGCTTGCCGCCCTGGTCGAGATCGCGATCGAAGACCATCGCGTTGTAGACCGCGATGGGGCCCAGGGTCATGGCGGACGGCCGCAGGCCAAGTTCCTTGTAGAGCGACAGGCGCTGGGCGATCTTCTCCTTCAGGATCGCGAAGATCCCGACCTCGAGCTCGGGAGATTCATCCGAGGCAAAGAGGTGATAATCCCACTCAACCTCCTCGAGGGGGAACGGGATCTGCTGCCGGGCCTCGAACATGACCGTCTGCGGCACGGCCTTCTTCGGGATCGGCGGGAGCTTGGCGAAGCGGGCCAGGCCCTCGTTGCCCGGGACGCTCAGGACGACCGTGGCGCCCTCGAGGGTCTTCTGGGTCATGAACGCGCCCAGCGAGATGCGCAGCATCTCCTCGATGTTCAGGTCCGGTGTGGTCAGGACCTTGGGGTGGGGGATGACGACGAAATCGGCGACGCGGACGTCGCTGCCGTCGCGCTCCAGGCGGATCGCCTTGATGGCGGCGCTTCCGATCTCGATGCCCCAAGCAGCCTTTGCCTTTGCCATGTGAACCAGGGCTCCTGTTGGTGTGGCTCGTTGCCTTCCGCCCGGTCGGGACGGAAGCCGCGCGATCATAGACAATCTCGGACCTTCTGCCCGGCCGGCCGGGTGTCCGGGAAGTCATTCGCGGCGCCGTGCCACCGGGGTTCCGCAATCCCGACCGCTCCGGACGTCGGGTACGATCCGACCCCTTCGGACCTCGTACGGTCCGGACGCTCGCGCAACCCCCGCAGGCCCACCCATGGACCCGATGAACCAGCCCAACGACCCGAATGCCCCCGCCCCCTCCCCTGCCGACCGCGGCGCGCTCGATGCCGAGCTCATGCGCGAGATCGACGAGGCCCTGGGCGGCATGCGAATCGAGGACATGATGGATTCGACGGGCGGCGGCGGTCGTGGCCACGTCCAGGTCCGCGGCGAGCGCCAGCTGCGCACCGGCACCGTGATCCGCGTGCACAACGGCGAGGTGTTCATCGAGTTCGACCCCAAGCGCCAGGGCGTCTGCCCGCTGGCCCAGTTCGAGCAGGAGCCGAAGTCCGGCGAGGCATACGAGTTCGTCGAGGAGCGCTTCGACCCCTACGAGCAGCTCTGGGTGGTCAGCCGCAAGGGCGCCACGCAGAAGGCCGACTGGGACAACCTTGCCGAGGGCATGGTGGTCGAGGGCCGCTGCGTCGGGATGAACAAGGGCGGCCTGGACATGGAGATCTCGCACCACAAGGCGTTCATGCCGGCCAGCCAGGTCGACATCCGCCACCTGGCCGACATCTCGGTGCTGCTGGGCGAGAAGTTCCCGGTCAAGATCCTCGAAATCCGCAAGGAAAAGGGCCGTATGGTGGTCAGCCGCAAGGCGTGCCTGCTCGAGGAGCGGGCGCGGATGCGCGACACGATCCTGGGCACGCTCGAGGTGGGCCAGACCCGCACGGCAACGATCACCAGCGTCATGCAGTACGGCGCGTTCGCCGACATCGGCGGCGTCGACGGCCTGATCCACGTGGGCGACCTGGCGCACGAGCGCATCAAGGATCCCGGCGAGGTGGTCAAGGTGGGAGACGTGGTCGAGGTGCGCGTCCTGCGGATCGACCGCGAGGCGAACCCGCCGAAGATCGCGCTGGGCCGCAAGCAGGTGATGGCCGACCCGGCGATCGGCGCGATGAGCGCGATCGTCGCGGGCGCCGAGGTCACCGGACGCGTCACGAAGCTCATGGACTTCGGCGCGTTCGTCGAGGTCGCCCCCGGCGTCGAAGGCCTGGTGCACGTCAGCGAGATCGCGCACGAGCGCATCGAGCACCCGGGCAAGG
>CANHFL010000151.1 GCA_947459855.1 Planctomycetaceae bacterium
CCTCATGACGCATCCTCCCCGGTGGGCAGCACGCGAACCTGCAGCTTCGGGCCTGCGACCAGGTGCCCCGGCGGCACGCTCTGCGTCACGAACACGCCGCCCGCGACGACGCTCCCGGCGCCGATCACGGTGTCGCCGCCAAGGATGGTCGCGCCCGCATACACGGTGACGTTCGACTCCAGCGTCGGGTGCCGCCGCGTGCCCTTGCGCAGGCTGCCGTCCGGTTCGCGCTCGAACTTCTTCGCGCCCAGCGTCACGCCCTGGTAGATGCGGCAGCCGTCGCCGATGCGGCAGGTCTCGCCGATGACGACGCCGGTACCGTGGTCGATGAACACGCCGCGGCCGATCTCTGCGCCGGGGTGGATGTCGATGCCGGTCGCGCCGTGCATGTGCTCGGCCATCATGCGAGGCAGCACGGGCACGCCGCGCCGCCACAGCTCGTGCGCCCAGCGGTGCGCGGCCAGCGCGGCCACGCCGGGGTAGCACAGGACGACCTCCTCGCGGCTGCGCGCGGCGGGGTCGCCGCGGAACGCCGCCTCGACGTCGGCCGCGATCGCGGCACGCGCGTCGGGGATGCGTGCCAGGACCGCATCGGCGATCGACTCGGCGTCGTGCACGCCCTCGGCGGTCGGTGCGGCCTCCAGGCACGCGTCGACCAGCTGCACCAGCAGCGCGCGCAGCACCGGGATGCGGTCGGCCACGAACGCATCGACGTCCACGTGGTCGGTGCCGCGGGGCAGAGGGTGGAAGCCAGGGAACGCGACCTCGCGGAAGGCGGCCGCCAGGCGGGCCACGTCGTGCGGGTCCGGCAGCGGCGCTGCGCCCAGGCGCGCGATGGCCGGGTGCGCGGCGAGGCTGGCCGCGATCGCGGTGTGCAGGGTGCCGTGGGCTGCGTCCGGCATGCCCCGATCGTAGCGCGTTCGGATATCCTCGCCGCCCCTCGCTGCGGCGCGCAGCAGTCTTCGCCCCGTTACCACCCCCACCACACCATGGCGATCCTCATCGACGGCAACACGACGGTCATCTGCCAGGGAATCACCGGCTCCTCGGGCGCCTTCCACACGAAGGGCTGCCTGGAGTACGGCACGCGCATGGTGGGCGGCACGACGCCCGGCAAGGGCGGCCAGAAGGACGCCAACGGGTTGCCGATCTTCGACACCGTCGCCCAGGCCGTGAAGTCGACCGGCGCGAACGCCAGCATGATCTTCGTGCCGCCGCCGTTCGCGGGCGATGCGATCCTGGAAGCCGCCGACGCCGGCATCAAGACGATCATCGCGATCACCGAGGGCATCCCGGTGCAGGACATGGTCAAGGTGCGCGCGCGGCTTGCCGGCTACCCGGACAGCGTGCTCGTCGGCCCCAACTGCCCGGGCGTGATCACGCCGGGACGCAAGACCGATGCGGCGGGGGTGTACGCGGGCGGCTGCAAGATCGGCATCATGCCGGGTTACATCCATACGCACCGCCTGGACGCCAAGACGCGCAAGGCGGTCGGCATCGTCAGCCGGTCGGGCACGCTGACGTACGAGGCGGTGTGGCAGACGAGCGACCGCGGCATCGGCCAGTCCACGTGCGTGGGCATCGGCGGCGACCCGGTCAAGGGGCTGAACTTCATCGACGTGCTGGCGATGTTCGCGGCCGACCAGGAGACGGACGGCGTGATCATGATCGGCGAGATCGGCGGCACCGACGAGGTCGAGGCCGGCCGCTGGATCAAGGAGAACATGCAGCACAAGCCGGTCGTCGCGTTCATCGCGGGCCGCACGGCGCCCCCGGGCCGCCGCATGGGCCACGCGGGCGCGATCATCGGCGGCGCCGACGACACGGCGCAGGCCAAGATGGACGCGCTGCGCGCCTGCGGGATCACCGTGGCCGAGAGCCCCGCGGACCTCGGCAGCGCGATGCAGAAGGCGCTGGGGCTGTAAGGCCGACCCGGTCGACCGCGTGTACCGGGTGCATGCGCCCGGTCCCCGCGAGCGCGCGTGGCCGGGGCGGGTGAACCCGGTCAACCGGGTTGCGCGTTACCCTCCCGTCATGGCCACGGACGGGCCCGCACGCAGCACCGGATCGGACGCGCCGCGGCGCACCTCGCTCGCGCGGCTGTACGGCAACCCGACGATGCTCGCGCTGCTTGCGCTGGGGTTCGCGGGCGGCTTGCCGAACGTGATGATCACCGACGTCGCCAAGGCGTGGACGTCCGCCGCGGGATGGGACGTCGCGGCGGTCGCGGCGCTCGGGTTCTGGACGTTCCCCTACGCGCTGAAGTTCCTGTGGGCGCCGCTCGTGGACGCCGTGCCCGTGCCGTTCCTCGGACGGCTCGGCCTGCGCCGCGGGTGGCTGCTCCTGACGCAGCTGGGCGTGCTGGCGGGGCTGGTGACGATGTGCCTGCTCGGGCCCGACCGTCCCGGCGCGTTCGTCGTGGCGGTGGCGGTCGTCGCGTTCCTTTCCGCCACGCAGGACACGGTCGCCGACGCATTCCGCACCGAAACGCTCGCCGACGAGGAACTGGGCGCAGGCGCCAGCACGTTCGTCACCGGCTACCGGATCGCGTTCGTCGCGCTGGGCGCCGGGATCCTGGCCTCCGCCGACTCCATCGGCTGGCGTGCCGCCGCGCTCGTGGGCTCGGTCGCGATGGTCCTCGGGATCGTGGCCACGCTCCGCGCGCGCGAGCCGGCGATCGCGCGCACGCGGCCCGGCCTGCGCGACTCGGTGGTTCAGCCGGTTGCGGCGTTCTGGCGGTCGTGGGGCGTCGCGTTCCTGGCGCTGGTCCCGTTCGTGCTCCTGTTCAAGCTGCCCGACCAACTGGCGAACGGCATCACGACGCCGCTCCTCATGAAGGGCCTCGGCTACTCCGCGGCGTCGATCGGCTGGATCCGGCAGGCGTTCGGCATCGGCATGACGATCCTGGGCGCCGGCGTCGGCGGCTGGATGGTGGCGCGCCTGGGCGTGGTTCGCTGCCTTTGGATCTTCGGCGTCGCGCACTGCCTGAGCATCGGGGGCTTCCTGGCGCTGGCGGTCAGCTACGGCGCGACGGTGCATGCCGCGCCCGCCGCCCCGCCGCCGACGTGGGCGCTCGTGCCGGCGATCGGCATCGAGAACTTCGTCATCGGCCTGGTGACCAGCGGCTTCGTCGCCTTCCTGATGGGCGCATGCGACCGCCGCTACACGGCCACGCAGTACGCGCTGCTCACGGCGCTGATGGCCGCGGGCAACGCGCTGGCGCAGTGGGCCAGCGGCGCGCTGGCGGCCGCGCTCGATTACCCGACGTTCCTGGTCGCGGCGATGCTCGCGGGCGTGCCGGGCGTGCTGCTGATCCCGTTCGTGTCCGGAAAGCGGGCTTCGGCCGATTGTTAAGAGGATCGCCGCCCCCGGTGGCCTCCGGTACGATTGTTCGCCTCATGGCCGACGCGACCGCCACCGAACCCAAGTCCCGGGCGCCCCTGACCTACAAGGAGTCGGGCGTCGACATCGACGCGGGCGACGAGGTCGTCGACCGCATCAAGCACGTGCTGAAGCGCACGCACGGCCCGCGCGTCATGGGCCAGCACGGCGCCTTCGCCGGCATGTTCCGGCTGGACTACAACCAGAAGCTCTTCAAGCGCAACTACCGCGACCCGGTGCTGGTGGGCTGCACCGACGGCGTCGGCACCAAGGTCATGCTGGCGGCGGAGCGCCGGATCTACGACACCGTCGGCATCGACTGCGTCGCGATGAACGTCAACGACCTCATCGTGCAGGGCGCCGAGCCGCTCTTCTTCCTGGACTACCTGGGGCTCTCCAAGCTGGACCCCGAGGCGACCGCGAAGATGATCGAGGGCGTGGCCAAGGGCTGCGAGATCGCCGGCTGCGCGCTGATCGGCGGCGAATGCGCCGAGATGCCCGACATCTACAAGCCGGGCGACTTCGACATCGCGGGCTTCTGCGTGGGCGTGGTGGAGCTGTCGCGCGTCGTGGATGCCGCGCGCGTCAAGAAGGGCGACGTCGTGATAGGCCTGCGGGCCTCGGGCGTGCACTCGAACGGCTACTCGCTGGTGCGCCGCATCGTGAAGGACGCCGGCCTGGACATGGACCGCGTCTACCCCGAACTGGGTGGCGACCCGCTCTGGAAGGTGCTGCTGGAGCCCACGCGGATCTACGCCAAGCCGATCACCAAGCTGCTGGGCAGCTACAAGAAGAAGAAGGTCGTCAGCGGCATGGCCCACATCACGGGCGGCGGGCTGCCGGGCAACGTCAGCCGCGCGCTGGGCCCCAAGGTCGACTGCGTGATCGACACCGCGAAGTGGGCGCCGAACCCGATCTTCCCGTTCCTGCAGAAGCACGGGAACGTCGAGCGCGACGAGATGTTCCGGGTGTTCAACATGGGCATCGGCTACACGCTCGTCGTCCGCCCCTCGTTTGCCGATGCGGTGCTGGAAAAGCTCACGAAGTACGGCGAGGGTGCATGCGTCATTGGCGAAATCGTTAAGGGAAGCGGCTCGGTGATTCTCCAGGAAGGGGCTTAGTGCCGTCTCCGGCCGACGGGTCGGATCTCAGGCGTCCCGCCCGGACCGAGTA
>CANHFL010000152.1 GCA_947459855.1 Planctomycetaceae bacterium
GGCCGATCGGGTTCGTGTGGTGCGCGTCGCGGGGCGAGATCCCGTGGGCGTTCGGCGCCACGATCCCGACGAACGACCTGCTGTGGTGGATCCCGTTCGCGCTGATCCTGCGTGCCTCATGGCGCGACGCGACGTCCGAACCCGCTGAGCCCGCGGCAGCGGTCGGAGCGGCGCTGCACTTGGCACGCGACCAGCACGGCAAGACGCTGGCCGAACTGAGCAATGCGGGCCCGGTGCTGGCCGTGGCCGTCCGGCACTTCGGCTGCACGTTCTGCCGCGAGACGCTCGCAACGCTCGAACGCCGCCGCGCCGACCTGGAGAGCCGCGGCATCCGCATCGCCGTCATCCACACCACCGACGACGCCTTTGCCGCGCCGCGGCTGGCGCAGGCCGGGCTGGGCGACGTTCCGCGCATCGCCGACCCGGACCGCATGCTCTCGCGTGCGCTGGGGCTGCGACACGGCACCTTCCGCGAACTCCTCGGCCTGCGCAACATCCTGCGCGGCATCCCGGTGACCTTCCAGGGCCATGGGTTCGGCTTCCCGGCCGGTGACCCGCTGCAGCTGCCGGGCGCCTTCCTGATCGAGCGCGGGCGGGTTACGCGCCACCAGCGGGCGGGCTATGCCGGGGAACCGATCGACTTCGGTCACCTTCTGGGCGAGTGCGGCCTTGCGCCGCCGGGCGGCGCCGCGCATACTCCGGTTCCGTGATTCGCCGTCCCACCCCCTCCATGCTGGTCGCCGTGCTGCTGACGCTTGCCGTCGCAGCGGCGGTGCCCATGCTGGGCATGGGCATCGGCCTGGGCCTGACGCCGGTCTGCGTGGTCGCCGATTCGGTGGCCGCCGCCGCCCCGGCCCGCGGGCCCGAGGCAGCCCACGCCGCCGCGCCCGCCGCGGACGGCACGCCGGCCGCCCCGAACGCGGCCGACGTCGCGCTGGCGCTCCGCGCGGCCGTCCTGCCCCACACGACCGCGCTGCCGCCCCCGGCCGCGGCCTGACGCGCCCCTGCCGCGCCCGGCGCGGCCCACACCCAATCCGTCCCACGCGGACCACGCGCCCATCGCGGCGCGATCGTCCATCCCGCCTTCCCCGGCGCCCCGTGCGCCTGTTTCACCCCACACCGGAACCAACCATGTCCAGCAGCCAGCTCTTCAAGGGAATCCCCGTCCTCGACTGGATCGTCCGCAGCACCCTCGGCACGCAGAACCAGCGCATGGTCCGCCGCTACCTGAAGCAGGTGGACCTGGTCAACAAGCAGGAGACGGCCATCCGCCAGCTGACCGACGCGCAGCTGATGGCCAAGACCGACGAGTTCCGCGCGCGGATCAGGAAGGGCGAGAAGCCGTTCGACCTGCGCCCCGAGATCTTCGCCGTCGCCCGCGAGGCGATGGACCGCGCGGTCGGCATCCGCAACATCTTCAACCCGGACCTGCCCGAGGACCAGCGGTTCGACCCGAGCCGCCTGCCCGCCGCCGCGCGCGCCATGTACGACGAGGTCGCCGCCCGCATCGCCGCGACCCCGGCCGCGCCGCCCGAGGGCGCGTTCCGCGGCTGCGCCACGCCCACGCCCAGCTGGCAGTTCGTCGAGGTCCCCCCGGCCCTCTACGAAGCCGTCCGCGAGCTGTACCCCGAGAGCCGCCCGCCCTTCCGCGCGCGGCCGTTCGACGTGCAGATCATCGGCGGCGTCGTCCTGAGCGAGGGGCAGATCGCGGAAATGCGCACCGGCGAAGGCAAGACCATCGTCGGCCCGCTGGCGTGCTACCTGGCCGCCGTCGAGGACATGCAGGTGCACGTCGTCACCGTGAACGACTACCTGGTGCAGCGCGACCGCGACTGGACGTTCCCGTTCTTCCGCGCACTGGGCCTGACCGTCGGCGCGATCCACCCGATCCACATGCAGTCGCACGAGGAGAAGCGCGCGGCCTACGCCTGCGACGTGGTGTACGGCACCACCGCGGAGTTCGGCTTCGACTACCTGCGCGACAACATGAAGGTCCGCCCCGAGGAGCAGGTGCAGCGCAAGCGGCAGTTCGCGATCGTGGACGAGGTCGACTCGATCCTGATCGACGAGGCGCGCACGCCGCTCATCATCAGCGGCATGGCGCACGCGGTGAAGCCGCGCTACGAGCTGGCCGACCGGCTGGCGCGCCACCTGGTGGCGAAGCAGGCCCCGTGGGAGGCCGCCGACGAGGCCACGAAGGCCTGCCAGGCGCGCATCGCGGGCCTGGAGGGCGACATCCGCAACACGCGCGACCGCGCGAACGTGCCGGCCATGCGCAGCGAGCTGAAGGCGGCAAACGACGAGCTGAAGCGCCTGCAGAAGGACCGCGACCGCAGCCAGCAGTTCTACGAGGTCGAGCTGGACAAGAAGCGCGCCACGCTGACCAACGCGGGCATCGCCGAGGCGCAGCGCGAGGCGAAGATCGGCAGCTTCTACGTGGGCGACAACGTCGACATGCCCCACCTGCTGGAGCAGGCCGTGCGCGCGCACGTCGTCTACCAGCGCGACCGCGACTACGTGGTGGCGCCGGACGACTCGGGCCAGCCGTCGGTGGTCATCGTCGACCAGAACACCGGCCGCAAGATGGTCGGCCGCCAGTGGTCGGACGGCCTGCACCAGTCCGTCGAGGCGAAGGAAGGCGTCCCCATCAAGGAGGAGACGCAGACCATGGCCACGATCACCATCCAGAACTACTTCAAGCTCTACAAGCGCCTGGCCGGCATGACCGGCACCGCCGACACCGAGGCCACCGAGTTCTACGAGATCTACAAGCTGGGCGTCGTCAGCATCCCGACCAACAAGCCGGTGATCCGCGACGACCGCAACGACCTGGTGTTCCTGAGCCAGAAGGACAAGTGGAACTCGATCGTCGACGAGATCAAGCGCTTCCACGACGCCGGCCGCCCGGTGCTGGTGGGCACCACCAGCGTCGAGAAGAGCGAGGTGCTCAGCCGCATGCTGACCGCCAAGCACGGCATCCAGCACGAGGTGCTGAACGCCAAGCAGCACGAGCGCGAGGCCGAGATCGTCCTGAACGCCGGCCAGCTGGGCCGCGTGATGATCGCGACCAACATGGCCGGCCGCGGCACCGACATCAAGCTGGGCAAGGTCGACGCCGCGCGCCTGATCGAGCACTGGAAGCGCCGCGACCTGGCGCCGAAGGACGCCAGCCCCGAGTGGGGCGAGGAGAAGCTGGTCGCCGCGATGAACCGGCACATGGCCAAGCGCATGCTGCGCCGTGACGGCCGCCCGGTGCCTGCCGCCGAGATCGACGCGATGTCCGACGCCGACGTCCGCCTGGCGCTGATGCGCCACTGGGTGATGGAGATGCTGCCGGGCGCGTCCGCCGACAAGGTGAACAAGGCGTCCGCCGAGGACCTTGAGGGCAACCTGGACAGCCTGGGCAACTTCATGCTGCACCGCCTGCGCCTCTTCGGGAGCGTCGAGGACATGGGCGGCCTGCACATCATCGGCACCGAGCGCCACGAGAGCCGCCGCATCGACAACCAGCTGCGCGGCCGCGCGGGCCGCCAGGGCGACCAGGGCTCTAGCCGCTTCTTCCTGGCACTGGACGACGACCTGATGAAGATGTTCGCCGGCAAGGCGACCCTCAACATCCTGTCGACCCTGGGCATGAAGGAGGGCGACGCGATCGAGGCGCCCATGCTCACCCGCGCCGTCGAGAAGGCGCAGCGCAAGGTCGAGGAGCGCAACTTCCAGATCCGCAAGAACATCCTGGAATACGACGAGCCGATGGAGTACCAGCGCCGCATCTTCTACGGCATGCGCCAGCCGGTGCTGGAGCACCGCGGCATCCGCGACCTGGTGCTGCGGTACGTCGAGGACTCGGCCTACGACGCCGCCGAGCGCTACCTGGGACCCGACTACGTGGCGCAGTGCATCGCCGAGTGGGTGCGCGAGCACTACAACGTGGCGATCGACCCCGAGCGCTTCAAGGGCAAGGACCGCGAGAAGGTCAAGAAGGTCATCGACACCGAGACCCTCGAGGAGGCATCGCAGACCATCGCGAACACGGTGGGCGAGCTGATGCCGTCCGACGCGGACCCGTCCGAGTGGAACGTCGAGGAACTGCAGGAATGGGCGCGCACGAACTTCGGCGCCGAGATCACCCGCGAGCAGATCATGGAAGGCGACGAGGACGCGGTGCGCCGCACGATCGAGGAGGCCGCGGCCGTGCGCTTCCATGCCGTGGACAACTCGGCGGTGGACGCGTTCCTGGTGCGCAACTACGGCGCGGCCGAGCTGGCGCGCTGGGCCACGGCGAAGTTCGGCGCCGAGGTCGACGCCTCGATCTTCGCCGACTGCAGGACCCCCGCCGACGCCGGCAAGCGCCTGGCGGACCGCGCGATGGAGATCTTCCACGACCGCGAGGTGCGGTACCCGATCGACTTCGCGATCGAGATGACCGGCCAGCGGATGCAGCAGTCCGCCGAGCTGCAGGCCACCGACCAGGACGGCGCGCGCGACCTGGCGAACGCCGCGCTGGGCGAGTTCTGCGCCTGGGCCAAGGCGCGCTACGACGTGGACTGGGA
>CANHFL010000153.1 GCA_947459855.1 Planctomycetaceae bacterium
CCGCCGACCGCGGCGCCGGGCAGGCCGAGTGACGTCCCTCCCGCGGCAACCGGCAGAATGACCGCAGGCGCGCCGGTGGGGCGCGCCTGCGTCAGGTGGACCGTACTGGACTTGAACCAGTGACCTCCTCCGTGTCATGGAGGCGCGCTAGCCAGCTGCGCCAACGGTCCGGAGTCCCTTTCGGGAGCGCGGAGTATAGCACGAACCCCGCTCCGGCCGATGTGCAGGGAATGCAGGCCCCCCGCATTCCCGACACGGAGTCCCACCCCCGCCACGCCGACCACCGGATGAGCACCGGCAGCGGCCTCGGATTGATCGGCCTTGGCCTGATCGGCATCGCCGCGGTCCAGGGCGTCCGCGTGTTCCGGGACTTGCCCCAGCCACCGCAGGTCGAGCGGACCGCCGAACACGGCGCCTTCGGTGCCGCGATGCCGGTCGAGACGGTCACCGCGTGGGAACCGCAGCAGGCGATCGGCACCGGCCGCGCCAGCCCGGGCACCGGCCAGCCGTCGGTTCCGCCGCGCGGCGGTCAGCTGGTCGGCATCGCTGCGAACCCGATCCCCAACGGCACCGCGATCTTCCGGCTCTGGTCGTCCGGCCGCGTCGAGGCCATGATCACCACCGAGGACAACACCTGGGGCAAGTGGGTGGCCGTGGCGCCGGGACTGTCGACCGACATGAAGCGGCCGCAGCCTGCCGAGGACCCCGACAACCCGCAGTGACGCGCGCGGCGCGGATCAGCCGCCGAACGCCGCCACGCACGCCTTCGCGCGCGCGAGCGTGGATGCCTTGCCCAGGATCGCCAGCGTGTCGAAGATCGGGGGACTGACCGTGCCGCCGCTGACGGCGATGCGGAGCGGCTGCGCGGCCTTGCCCAGCTGGCCGCCGGCGTGCGCGTCCGCGTAGGCCTTGATCGCGGCCTCGAGCGACGGGGAATCCCAGGCGCCCAGGCCCTCGAGCACCGGCAGCAGCGCCTTCAGGTGGTCCAGCCCGTTGGGCGCGGCGCCCAGCATGGCCTTCTCGGTGTTCTTCGAGCGCTCGTGCACCAGCGCGGCATCCGGGGTCACGAAGAACCGGTTGCTGCGGAACATCTCGTCCAGCGTCTTCGACCGCTCGTGGCTTGCGTCGCAGAGCAGCCGGAACTGCTCGGGCGACAGCTTCCCCATGAACGCCGCGTGGTACGTGCGGCCGTGGTCGCCGGCGCGGCGGACGAACTCCTCGCGCGGCATGGCGGTGACCGCGTCGCAGTTGAACGAGAGCAGCTTCGTGCGGTCGAACTTGGCCGGCGTCTTGACCACGCGCTTCAGGTCGAAGCGCTGCTTCAGGAACTCGTTGTCGAACTTCTCGATGTTCTCGCCCGGGCTCCAGCCGTTCAGCGAGAGGAAGTTGCACAGAACCTCGGGCAGGTACCCGCTGCGGCGGAAGTCGTCGACGTTGATCTCGGGCAGCGCCACGTCGAGCGCGGCGGCCAGGGCGTTCGCCTCGTCGAAATCGAGCTGGGTGTTCTTGTCGCCCAGCCACTTGGCCCAGCGGTCGGCGGCGACGGTGCCGGCGGGCGGCGCCTGCAGCCCGCGCTCGGCGACCGTCTTGCGCAGCACCTTGTCCTTGTCGCGCTTGGACATCTTGCTGCCGTCCGGGTTCATGATGATCGGCAGGTGGCCGTAGACGGGCCGCCGGTAGCCCAGCGCGTCCTGCAGCACCATGTGCTTGGCGGTGTTGTTGAAGTGCTCCTGCGCGCGCAGCACGTGGGTGACGCCCATCAGCTCGTCGTCCACGACCACCGCGAAGTGGTACGTCGGGAAGCCGTCCGCCTTGCGGATGACGAAGTCGTCGACCTCGCCCGCCGGCAGCGTGGCCTCGCCCAGGATCTCGTCCGTGATGGTGATCGGCCCGTGCGGCGTGCGGAAGCGGATGACCGCGGGACGGCCCTCCTTCAGCCAGGCGGCGACGGTCTCCTTCGGCAGCGCGGCCATCGCCGAGCCGTCGTAGCGGTAGGCGACGTTCGCGGCCTTGGCGGCGGCGCGCTTGGCGTCCAGCTCCTCGGCGGTGTCGAACGCGTAGTAGGCCTTGCCGGCGTCCACCAGGCGCTGGAGCTCGCGGTCGTAGATGTCCAGGCGCTCGCTCTGGAAGTACGGGCCGTTCGGCCCGCCGCCGCAGCCCTCGTACGCCGGGCCCTGGTCCCAGTCGATCCCCAGCCACTTCAGGTCCTTCAGGAAGCCGACGCTGGCCGCGTCGCTGGAGCGCTTCTGGTCGGTGTCCTCGATGCGCAGCAGGAACTGCCCGCCGCGGCCCTTGGCAAAGGCCCAGCACAGGAGCGCCGTGCGGGCGCCGCCCACGTGCAGGTGGCCGGACGGGCTGGGGGCAAAGCGCGTGACGATGGTGGAGGCGGGTGCGGTCATGGCGTGAAGCCCGGTAAGGTACAGGAATGCCAACGAAGGTCGGCGTGCTGACGGACAGCCATGGGCAGTGGGCGCGGACGAAGCGCGCCGTCGAGGCCCTGCAGGCGCGCGGCGCAACCGTGTTCATCCACTGCGGCGACATCGAGTCGGACCGCGTGCTGGACGCGCTGGCGGGACTGGACGCGCACGTCGTGTGGGGCAACTGCGACGCCATGTTCGCCGACGGGCTCGCGCGCTACGCCGCGCACGTCGGCATCGGCGTGCACGACACGGCCGGCGAGCTGGCGTTCGACGGCAAGCGGGTCGCGTTCACCCACGGGCACGTGCATACGGCCGTCCCCGACGCGGTGCGGGCCGGCGCCGACTTCGCCGTGCGCGGGCACGACCACGAGCGCCGCAGCGAGCGTCGCGGCGCCACCACGGTGATCTGGGCAGGCGCGCTGCACAAGCCGCGCGACGGGCACGGCACCGGCGCCCTGCTGCTGGAGCCCGCGACCGGGGCGTTCGAGTGGATCGACGTGCCCTGAGGACCCCATGGAAACGAACCTCCCGACCATCGCCCTGATCGCCAACGCCGCCTCCGCGTGGTTCCTGACCGGACTGATCTGGGTGGTGCAGGTGGTGCACTACCCGCTCTTCGCATCCGTCGGGCGCGACGGGTTCGTTTCCTACGAGGCGGCCCACGCCCGGCTGATCACGCTGGTGGTCGGGCCCGCGATGCTGCTGGAACTGGCCGCTGCGGCCGCACTGGCCTTCCTGCGGCCGTCCCCGGTGCCGGCATGGGCCGCATGGACGGGCCTGGGGCTCGTCGCGGCGATCTGGCTGTCCACGTTCCTGGTGCAGGTGCCGCTCCACGGGACGCTCGCAGGCGGCTTCGACGCCGAGGCGCACGCGCGGCTGGTCGCGACCAACTGGTTCCGCACGGCCGCGTGGACGGCACGCGCCCTGCTGGCGGCGTGGCTCGTCTACGCTGCGTTGACGGGGTCGTCCGGACGGCCCGGCCAGCCCACCTGAGGGATCCACGATGAACGTCCCCGGCGCCGAGTTCCCGAAGCTCATCAAGAACCTGATGCGCCAGGCGCGCGTGGCGCGCAGGCGCTCGGCGCGCGCGCACCTGCCGCTCAACCTCAACACGCCGCCGGGGACCATCGTCGTCGCCCAGGACGCGCACCCGACCACCGTGACGGCGTTCGCGTTCGGCCCCGACCGCTGCGAGGAGCGCACCATCACCGACGTCGCGCAGCTGGACGCGCTCGGCAGCGACTGGCCCGTCGTGTGGGTCAACGTCGACGGCCTGGCCGATGCCGCCATGATCCGGGCGCTCGGCCAGCGCTTCGAGATCCACCCGCTCGCGCTCGAGGACGTCACGGACACGACGCAGCGCGCGAAGGTGGAGCCGTACGGGGAGACCACGTTCATCGTCGTCCCGATGCCGCACGACGACGAGCACGGGTTCTGGACGGAACAGCTCGCCATCGTGGTCGGCCCCCGCTTCGTGGTCACGTTCCAGGGCCAGCCCGGGGACTGCCTGGACGAACTGCGCGACCGCATCCGCCAGGGCCGGGGCCGGGTACGCCGCGCGAACGCCGCCTATCTCTCGTACGCGATATGCGACGCCGTGATCGATGCGTACTTCCCGATCGTCACCGCCATCTCCGAACGCCTGGAGCAGCTCGAGGAGATGGTCCTCTCGCGCCCATCGGCGCGCCAGCTCTACGAGATCCGACGCATGCGCGGCAGCATGCTCCGCATCCGACGCGCCGCGATGCCGCTGCGCGACGCGATGAGCGCGATCATCATGCTCGACCGCGTCTTCGACCCCGACACGCGCCCCTACCTGCGCGACCTGAACGACCACGTCGCGCGCCTGCTCGACCAGGTCGAGATGGACCGCTACCTCGCGAACGACCTGATCGAGATGTACATGACGACGATCAACATCCGCCTTGGAGAGACGTCCAAGGTGCTGACGATCATCGCGACGATCTTCATGCCCCTGTCGTTCATCGCCGGCGTGTACGGCATGAACTTCCACGAGATGCCGGAGCTCACGTGGCCCTGGGGCTACTGGTACGCGCTGGCGCTGATGGCGCTGACCGCGCTCGGGCTGGTCGCCTACTTCTGGCGCAAGGGCTGGCTGCG
>CANHFL010000154.1 GCA_947459855.1 Planctomycetaceae bacterium
AGTCGGATGTCGAGCTCGGCAACCTGCTGGGCAAGGCGGTCGGCGGGGCGTCGGTCAACGCGCTCGACATGTCCCGCCAGCAGCTGACCGCCGTGAGCGGCCAGATCGGCAAGGTCGGAGCGATCGCGAACCTGTCCCTGACGAACGATCAGACGGACGTCGAGCTCGGCAACCTGCTGAGCAAGGCGACGGGCGGTGCGCAGGCCGACATCGCGGGCATGGATTCCGCCAAGGTCAACGCGGTCAACGCCGCGCTGGAGAAGTGCTCGTCGGTCACGGGCTTCACCGTGCGCAACATGCGCGGCCAGTCGGCGGACGTTGTGCGCTACGACAACAAGCTCGAGAACGCGATCGCGGCCGCCGTGTCCGGTGACGTGGTCGCGCTGAACCCTGCCACGAGCTACGAGCTGGCCACCTGGATCACGGTCGGCACGGGCGTGAAGCTGAACGGCGCCGGCGCGACGTCGGTGATCGATGCCTCGCGTGCGCCGATGAACACGGCATCCGGCCAGCGCGAGCAGGCCATCCTGCTGGGCGGCGCGGGTTCCGAGGTCAGCAACCTGAAGCTCGTCTCGCCGTCGGGCACCCGCTCGGCCGGCACGGGCGCGGCATACGGCATCAAGGCCAACTACACCGCATCGAACGTCGCGATCCGTGACGTCGTGATCGAGGGCGTGGCCATGTCGGCGATCGACCTCAACACCGTCGACGGCGTGACGATCGAGCGCGTGAGCGTGAACGGCGTTTCGGCCGGCTGGGGCATCGCCCTGTCGGGTGCTTGCGACAACGTGAGCATCCGTGACGTCTCGGTCGCCAACGCGGCCTGGGGCGAGGTGGCCATGCAGGCGTACGGCTCGCCGCTGGCGGTTCCGACGGGGGTCACCTTCGGCGGCACCCTGAATTTCTCGGCCGTGACCGCGCAGCCGGCTGGCGTCGCCTTCGCATTCGGCACGGCCAACCCGGCCGATGCCGCGTACGTCGCCGGCGCGAACGTCAAGCTGCCGGCTGCCTTCAACCGCACCATGTCGTTCGGCGCCGGCGCGACGACCCTGGCCACCCGCCAGGGCAGCGTTGCCGGGATCACCGCTGCGCTGGGCTCGGCCCCGTACAACGTCCCGTCGAACACGATCGTGGTCGGCAACATCCTCGGCCCGGTCGAGATCGTGCGTGGCGGCGTGGCCGTCGCGGGCCGCGGCGGCCTGACCGACGCGGTCGCTGCCGAGCTGGTCTCCGAGGGCGACGTCGTGCAGATGAACATGGCCGGCGCCTCTGGCGCGGGCATCGCGCTCACGGCGGCGTTCCCGTCGACGGCGTCGATCGTGGGTTCGTTCGAGCTGGGTTCGGGCAGCTTCACGACCGGTGCGGTGCTGAACAGCATCCTGGACCGTGCGTCGGGCGCTTCGTCGCGCACCGTCGCGCTGGCGGGCATGAGCTCGGACCAGGTGATCGCGGTCGAGGCCCGCAAGGCCAACATCGTGGTGGCGTCGGGCAAGATCGACGCGATCAACGCGGTGAACGCGTCGGCGATCCGCGCGGCGCTGAACCTGGCGGACATTGACCTGGAGGCCTACGACGACCTGCGTGCGGCGAACCAGTCGAACGTGTCGGACGACATGATCGCGATCCGTCCGGGTTCGGGCGGCTTCGCCGACGTGGCGGCCGCGACCGACGCGCTGGGGCGCCTGGTGACGTTCCGCTCGAAGGTCGAGGCGATCATCGCGCTGAACGGATCGGTGAACCTGGGCGACGTGGACATCCTGGACGTGCCGACGATGGTGCCCCCGGTGCGCCGCTTCATCGAGGCGCGCGATGCGCGCCTGGCGATCGGCCTTGCCTCGCTGGCCGGCGGCGAGACGGTTTCGGCCGCGGACCTCTCTGCGACGATCACCGCCTACGCGGCGCGCGGCACGCAGGCCGCCCCGGGCAACGTGACCCCGTCGGGCCGCCAGTACCTGCTGAACGCGATGAACGCGGGCACGAGCGCGTCGCTGACCGAGGTGAACGCGAAGGCCGTGGCGGCCCTCCCGGGCTCGGAGGCGATGGACATCCTGGCGCAGGGCACGCTGACGAACGGCAACGCGTCGCTCGCGGGCCTGCAGCTGGCCCTGCAGTTCGCGGCGGACGGCCAGATCACGGCCAACGCCACGAACATGGGCGCGGCGAAGCTGAACGCGCTCGCGCTGAGCGCGTCGACGCTGTCGAAGATCTTCAGCATCACCGGCACGCTGGCGATGAACAAGGACGTGCTGAACTTCGGCGGGCTGGCTGAGAAGGCCGCGCAGGGCGCGACCGTGACGGTCGACGCCTCGGGCATGACCGACGCGCAGCTGAGCGCGGTGGCGCTGGTCTCGCGCGTGGACTCGATCACGAAGCTGACGGTGACCAACGTCCAGACGGACGGTGAGCTCACTGCACTGCTGTCGCGCTGCTCGCCGACCGCCGTGGAAGGCACGACCTACCCGGTCGTCGTGATGTCGGCGGGCGCCGACGAGATGAGCGTCGACCAGGTGGCCGCCGTGAACGGGCAGCTGGCGAAGCTCGGCACCGTGAACGGCTACCGCGTGCGGAACTTCCGCGAGGCGGCCGTGCAGCGCTACGACCTGCGCGTCGAGAACGCGGTCGAGGCCGCGACCGAGGGCGACGAGGTGCGCATGGTGGCGTACACGTTCAACCTGTCCCGCAAGATCACGCTCAACGGCGTG
This sequence comes from Planctomycetaceae bacterium, assembly GCA_947459855.1. Classification (GTDB taxonomy): domain Bacteria; phylum Planctomycetota; class Phycisphaerae; order Phycisphaerales; family SM1A02; genus UBA966. The sequence continues at coordinate 2,703 of CANHFL010000154.1, forward strand.
AAGCTGGTGGGCGCGGGCAAGACCGACGTCGGGACGATCCTGGACATGTCGGCGGTGCCGATGAACGCGGCGCAGGGCGCGCGTGAGCAGGGCATCCTGGTGAAGGGCTCGGGCGTCGAGCTGCGCGGCTTCACGCTGCAGTCGCCGGGCGGTAACGGTGGCGTGGGTGCCTCGCACGCGATCAAGACCAACCCGACCGGCGAAGGTGCCGTCGACGCGACGAACGTCGTGATCGCGGACCTGCGCCTGCGCAACCTGGTCCGCTCGGCCATCGACCTGAACAGCGCCTCGAACGTGTCGATCAGCGACGTCGACGTGTCGAACGTCGCGGGCGGCTTCGGCATCGCGATCTCGGGCGTGAGCTCGGGCGTGACGGTCAACGGCCTCTCGGTCGCCAATGCGGCGTGGGGCGAGGCGGCGGTCTATCCGTACCAGACCCTCGTGCCGAGCAACATCCGCTTCGGCAGCAACCCGGCGCTGACGGCGATCACGGTCCAGGCGAACGGTACCGGCCTGGTGCTCGGCACCGGCGAACCGACCGACTCGGGCTACAACGCGGGCGCCGAGGTGTTCGTGGCGGCCGAGTTCAACCGGACGATCTCGTTCGGTGCGGGCGCCCAGGCGACCGTCCTGGCGGTGCGTCAGGGCAGCCTTCCGACCGTGCAGGCGGCGCTGGTCGCGGCCGGCGTGCCGGCGCAGGCCCAGTCGGTGGCGAACATCCTGGGCAAGGTCGAGATCCTCGACTCCACGGGCCTGGCTCTGAAGGGCCGCAACGTGCTGGACAACGCCTCGGCCGCGCTGGCGGTCTCGGGCAACAGGATCCAGGTTGACGGGACGGCCGACATCTCGCTCTCGGCGCAGCTGCCGGCGGGCGTGGTCGTGATCGGCACGCTGAACATCGGCGCGGGCGACTTCGGCGCGAACGGCGCCGTCCTCGGCAGCCTGCTGTCGGCGTCGAACAACGATGGCTGCACGCGCAACGTGGCCGTGGGGGCGATGTCCTCCGCCGAGCTCATCGCCTTCAACGGCGTGCGGTCGGCCAACGGCTCGCTGAACGTCAGCGGCCAGCTGGCCGCGGTGAACAGCGAGGAAGTGACCGACGAAGCGGGCATCCTGGCCGCGCTGGACATCGCGGGTGCGTCGCACGCCGCGTACGACGCGATCTCGGGAAGCTCGGCCGCTGAGCTGAAGGCCGCCGTCCTGGGCGACTTCACGTCGAACCGTCCGTACGCCGCGATCCCGGCGGTGCTGGTCGACCAGCTGTCGGAATTCCGCGTGGCCGAGGCCGCGGCGCTGGCGAACCCGGCGCTGACGGTGGCCGACCTGCTGAACGCGAACGGCCGCTTCAACGTCGTGGGCGCGAAGCTCAAGGCCGTGAACGACGTGAGCATCGGCGACCCGGCGCGCAGCGTCACGCTGGCGGGCGTGTCCGTCACCGGTGCGGACCTGCTGCTGGACTGCACGAACCTGAACCAGCTCAGCGCCGCCGGCCGTGAGGACATCATGGTCGGCGTGCACCACGCGCGTTCGTCGATCAACGCGATGCACGCGGCGTTCGCCTCGGCGTTCCCGGGCGCCCTGGCGACGGACATCCTGCTGGCGGGCATCACCAGCGGCACCAGCGCCGAGAACATCACGCTGGCGCTCGGCTACGCGGCGCCGAACACGGTGCTGGCGAACGTCAGCGACATGACCGCCGGCCAGGTCCAGGCGATGGCCGCCGCCGCATCCAAGCTGCGGAACGACGGCGTCACCGGCGTGCTCGGCTTCCGCCTGTCGTCGGCCATCACGAACTGGCAGGCCCTGCTGCCAAAGTTCAACGCCTCGGCCACGGTGAAC
>CANHFL010000155.1 GCA_947459855.1 Planctomycetaceae bacterium
CCAGGCGAACGGCTTCCTGCACCGCCAGGTGCAGCCCGCCCGCGACGCTCAGGTGGCTGCCGACCAGCATCAGCGGCCGCCCGTCGGCAGTTGCGAGGCGGTGCCGCCGTCCGCGGCCGCGCGCACGGGTGCCGCCGATCGCAGGCGCTCGACGATCGCCGCCGCTGCACGCGCCGCCTGCACGCGCAGCTCGGGCACGGCGGTCGACTCCCACAGCTCGCCGCGGCGGAGCGCGCCCACCAGCCAGACCGGCGCGGCGGCGCCGCCCGCCAGCAGGCCGTCGTCGTCCGTGCGGATGCCCATGCCCAGCTCGTCGGTCGACGCAAGCCCCGACCGCAGCAGCGAGCCGACCAGCGGGTCGATCGAATCGCGCACGCCCATCGCTGGTCCGACGCAGTTGAAGAGCCGGGCCGCGCGGTGCGTGCGCACGGCGCCCGAGGGCGAGCGCACCGAGACGTCCATCGCGCCGTCAGCGGCAGGCACCAGGCCGACCACCTCACCGCGCTCCAGCACCAGCGTGCCGGCGCCCAGCTGCCGCTCGATCTCGGCCAGCACCGAGCGCGGCGCGCGGTGGCGGTGGATCTCCCACATCGGCCGCGCGTGGCGCATGAACTGCCGGCGCTGCGCGGGCGTCCACGTGCGCCAGATGGCCGTCACGTGCGGGCGGATCGCGTCCAGCGCGCCCTGCCAGCCCAGGCCGGCCGCGGTGCGCTCCTGAGCGGCGCGGCGCAGCGCATGCAGCACCGCGCGCGGCCCGCCGCCGAACGCGTCAAGCGGCATGGAGACCGGCGTCTGGCCGGGGACCGCGTGCGGCAGCGGCAGGCGCCCGTTGCGCGAGACCATCCGGATCCGCCCCTCGTGGCCGGCGCGGCGCAGGCCGAGGACGATGTCGATCGCGGTGAGGCCGCTGCCCAGGACGACGACGTCGGCGCGCGGGTCCAGCCCCTGCATCGCGCACGCCTCCCAGGGATCGGCCGCCAGCGCGGCGCGCGCCACGCCGTGGTCCACGCGAGCCCACGGCGCACGCGCGGGGGGCAGGCCGGGACCCAGCAGCACCGCGCGCGCCATGCACGTCCGGCCGGACGCCAGCAGCAGTTCCATGCCCGCGTGCAGCGGCTCCAGGTGCGCCACCGCGTCGCGCACCAGGCGGACCTGCGCACCGGTCGACGCGAGTTCGTGCGCCACCAGCTGGCTGAGGTAGGCCCCGAACATCGCACGCGGCGCGAAGTCCTCGGCGCCCCAGCGGCCCGGGAAGCGCTCGTCCAGCCACGCGTGGAACGCGGCGGGTTCGGACGGGAACGCACCCATGCGTGCCGCCGGCACGTTCAGCAGGTGCTCGGCGTCGCAGCCGCCGTAGGCCACGCCGGGCGCGCCTCGCGGACGGCGCTCGAAGACCGCGATGCGCGCCTGCGGCATCGACCGGCACAGGTGCACCATCGTCATCAGCCCCGCGAAGCCGCCGCCCACGATCGCGACGTCCACCTCGGTGGGCGCCGTGTCGGACCATGGCAGGGAGACGGGTTGCGACGAGAGCGCCATGCGGCCCCTGCTCAGACCATGCGCGATCCCGCGGCGCGCGCCGCGGCGACGATGCGGTCCGCGGTGCGCACCGCGGCGAAGCCGTCCTCGGCGTCGACGAACGGCCGCCGGCCTTCGCGGATCGATGCGACGAAGTCCTCGGCCTGGAGGCGCAGCGGCTCGCCGGGGCCGACGCCCAGCGGCTCGACCTGCAGCAGGTCCAGGAAGTTCAGGTGGCTCAGGTCCGCACCCTGCTTCAGCAGTTCGCGCACCTCGGCGATCTTGTTGGCGTTCGCGCCCTTGCGCGCCACGGTGCCCTTGCGGTCCACGAAGTCGGCGCTCACGTAGGTGTCGTCGCTCATCACGCGGATCTTGCGCTCGGTCTTCATCGCGATGCGGCTGGCCGTGACGTTCGCGACCGGCGTGTACCCGTCGGCCATGCGCGGGAACTCCAGGCGCGCGTTGCAGACGTCCTCCGCCTCGCCCAGCACGCTCACCGCGCTGGCGCGGACCTCGACCGGCTCGGCGCCGAACAGCATCAGCAGGACGTCGATGTCGTGGATCATCATGTCCAGCACGACGCCCACGTCGACGCTGCGGAAGGTCATCGGGCTGACGCGGTCGACCTCGACGAATCGCGGGACGAGGCCCAGCTTGCGCACCGCGACCATCACCGGGTCGTAGCGCACCACGTGGCCCACCTGGAGCATCGCGCCGCTGCGCTTGGCCGCGTCGGCGATCGCGCGCGCCTCCTCGGGCGTCGAGGCGAGCGGCTTCTCGATCATGCAGTGGATGCCCTTCGCCAGCAGCTTCTCGGCTGCCGCACGGTGGTGCACCGTGGGAGTGGCGATCGTCACGACGTCGACGCCGACCTCGATCAGCTGCTCGACGGCGTCGTAGCCCTTGCCGCCGTACTGGTCGATCACCTGCTGGCGGCGCTCGGTCGACGTGTCGACCACGCCGACGAGGTCGCAGCCCTCCACCTGCGTCCAGAGACGCGCGTGGTGACGGCCCATCTTGCCGACCCCGATCACGCCGCAGCGCAGGGTCCCGGTGGTGGTGGCGGTGGTCATGTCTCGGTTCTCCGTTGGGTTCTCAGGCGTGCACCATGGCATGCGCGACGGCGGCGCGGAACATCCGCAGCCCCAGCGGTTCGCCCTGCAGGTGCCCGTGCGGCAGACGCGTCCACTGCGGGTGCTGCGTCCAGCGCGTGTATCGCTCGGGGTGCGGCATCAGGCCGAACACCAGCCCGCTGCGGTCGCAGATGCCCGCGATGCGGCGCATGCTGCCGTTGAAGTGGTCGTCGGCGTGGTAGCGCAGCGCCACCTGGCCGTTGGCCTCGAGCGCGTCAATCACGGCGTCGTCGGCCACCAGGCGTCCCTCGCCGTGCGCGCTCGGCAGCATGCCTGCCAGGCCGTCGCACGCCAGGCCCGCGGTCCACACGCAGCGCGTGTTCTGCGGCACCTCGACGCGCGTCCATGCGTCGCGGAAGACCGCGCGCTCGTTCTGTGCCAGCGCCACGGTGGGCGCGGCGGCCTGCGCGGGCCAGTCCGCGCCGGCGTCGGGGCCGGGCAGCAGTCCCGCCTGCACCGCGATCTGGAAGCCGTTGCACGGGCAGATCACGGGCACGCCGCGCTCGATCGCCGCGGCCATCGCGGGGTAGACCTCGCGGCGCATCAGCGCACCCATGATGCGTCCCGCGGCGATGTCGTCGCCGTAGCTGAAGCCGCCGGGCAGGCCGATCAGCTGGTAGCGGTCGATCCGCGAGGGGTCGCGCATCAGCTCGCCCAGCAGCACCGCCTCCGGCGCGGCGCCCGCGGCCGCGAAGGCGTGCATGAGCTCCAGGTCGCAGTTGATCCCCGGCGCGGTGATCACCAGCGCGGCGGGTCCGTTGCTTGCGTGCGTTCCGTGCGCCATGGTCATCCTCCCGTCGGCGCGTTCCACGCCGCCCGCAGGTCGGTCACGTCGATCCGTTCGTGCGCCGTGCGCGGCCCCACGACGCCCAGGCGCCGGTCAGCGGTCACGGTGCCGATCACCGCGTGCGGGATGCCCGCCAGCGCGGCGGTGGTGCCCGCCAGGTGCGAAGGGTCCACTTCCAGCAGGTAGCGGTGCGGGTCCTCTGCGAACGCGCGGCACTCGTCGGGCACGTCCGCGCCCGCGGCCACGGGCACGTGCGCCAGGTCGATCTCCGCGCCCAGGTCGCCGCCGATGCACATCTCGGCCACGGCGGGCAGCAGGCCGCCCTCGCTCAGGTCGTGCGCGCTGCGCACCGCGCCGCGCGCGATGCACGCCGCCACGGCCGCCGCAGTGCGCGCGCCGCGTGCCGGATCCACCGCGGGAAGCGCCGCGTCGTGGTGCGCGCAGGCGCCCAGCATGGCGCGGTGGCTGCCGCCCATGCGCTTCCCGGTCGTGCCCACCAGCACCAGCACGTTGCCCGCGGCCTTCAGGTCCATCGTGCACGCGCGCTGCGCGTCGGGCACGATGCCGAAGCCCGAGATCAGCAGCGTCGGCGGGATCATGATCGTCCGCCCGTCCTGCGTGCGGAACTGGTTCTTCAGGCTGTCCTTGCCGCTGATGAACGGCGTGCGGTACGCGTGCGCGCCGTCGTAGCAGGCCTCGGCGGCGCGCACCAGCGCACCCATGTTGCGCGGCTCGTCGCAGGACGGCCAGCAGAAGTTGTCCAGGATCGCGATGCGCGCCGGGTCCGCGCCCACGCACACCAGGTTGCGCACGCACTCGTCGATCGCGGCCAGCGTCATCGCGTAGGGGTCCGCGCTCCAGCCCGTCGCCAAGCCGTTCGCGATCGCCAGCGCGCGCGGCGAACCGGGCACCGGGTGGACGACCGCGCCGTCCGACGGGCCGCCGTCGCCCACGCCGACGAGCGGCTTCACCACGCTGCCGCCCTGCACCTCGTGGTCGTACTGCCGGATGATCCACGCCTTGCTCGCCAGGTTCGGGTGCGCCAGCAGCGCGCACGCCGTGTCCACCAGGCGCGGCCCCACGCAGCGGCCGTCGCCGGCGG
>CANHFL010000156.1 GCA_947459855.1 Planctomycetaceae bacterium
CATCTACTTCGACGCGATGGCGATGGTCTTCGCCCGCCGCGCGCTCGAGCTGGACCAGACGAACTCCGCCGCGCTGGCGACGTTCATCGCCGCCGACCTGCGCCGCGAGGCGGCCATGGGCGACGGCGTGGTGGACCCGATCTTCGGCGACCAGGGACGCCAGGCGCAGTTCTACGCCACGGCCGCGGGTCCGAAGACGATGCAGGACGTCCTGCGCATCGGGCTCGACCTGAACGACTCGGGCCTCGTGCGTGCGTCGCTCCTGGCGCTCCGCTCGACGGCCGGCGCCTCGGCGATGATCGTGGACGGCGCATCGCCCGTCATTGCCGCCCTCTCGTACCCCGACCGCCGCGTGCAGTTCGAGGCCGCGATCACGCTGGCCTCGGTGCAGCCGACGGCCGCGTTCCCCGGCAGCGACCAGGTCGTGCCGCTGCTGGCGCAGGCGGTCCGCGCCGGTGGCCAGACCTTCGCGGGCATCCTGTGCCAGGGCTCCGAGGATGCGCAGCGCTTCGCCGACACCCTGAAGAAGAACGGCTTCGTGCCGCTGACCGCAGCCACCGATGCGGCCGGCTTCGGCGTCGTCTCGGCGCGCAACGCGGGCGCCGACATGGTGGTCGTCGCCGGCACCGTGTCGCAGATCCGCGACAACGTCCGCGACGTCCGCACCATGGCCGCCGGCGGCACGCTGCCCATCCTGGTCGTCGCGCAGCCCGCCGACAAGGCCTCGCTCGACTCGCTCGAGAAGGACGGCCGCACGGTCGTGCTCTCGACCGACGTCAGCGACGACGCGTTCAAGGCCGGCATCGACCAGCTGATCGCTCGTGCGTACGGCGCGCGCCTCACCTCCGAGGACATGTCCCGCTACGTCGGCGACTCGCTGGACGCGCTCACGCGCATCGGCTACGCCAACGGGACCGTCTACCCGATCGGCGACGCCGAGCGCGGCCTTGCCGAGGCCATCCGCATCCAGGAAGGCCCCGTCCGCGTGGCGGTCGCCCGCATCCTGGCGATGGTCGGCACGGAATCCGCGCAGCGCGCGATCATCGAGTCGGCGCTGTCCGCGTCCGGCGAGGAGCAGGCGATGCTGCTCGGCCCCGTGGCCGAGAGCGCCCGCCGGTTCGGGTCGAAGGCCTCGAAGCAGCAGAGCGATGCGCTGCGCCAGCTGGTCGAGCAGGCGGACGGCGTCACCGCGGTGCCTGCCGCGACCGCGTACGGTGCGCTCAACCTGCCGTCGAGCCAGGCCGTGCGGATGATCATCAAGACGAACGAGCCCGCCAAGAAGAACGATGGCGGCGACGCCTCGTCCGAGAAGGCCGGCCCGTCCGCCAACGCGTCGAACTGAGCGTTCGAAGGCCCCCGGGTCCGCGGTATCATCCGCGGCTCGTCAGGTTCGCCACCCTAGCTCAGCGGTAGAGCAGTGCTTTCGTAAAGCACAGGTCGTGGGTTCGAATCCCATGGGTGGCTCTCGCGGCGGGACCGGTTCCGGTCCCGCCGCGTTCGTTTTCAGAAGCCGACGGCCTGGCCGTCGCGGCGGGGGTCGCTGGCGCCGATGTACGCCGCGCCGTGGCGCCATGCCATCTGCGCGCCGCCGAAGAACACGGACTCGTCCGTCACCACGCGCACCCGGTGGCCGCGCGCTGCCAGCCCGCTCGCGGTGGTCTCGGGGAAGCCGGGTTCGAGCGTGATCGTCCCGTCGTCCATCACCTGCCACCGGGGCGCGTCGATGGCTGCCTGCGGGTTCATGCCCTGGTCGACCATGCGCACCACCACCTGTGCGTGGCCCTGCGGCTGCATCGGCCCGCCCATCACGCCGAACGCGGCCAGCGGGCCGCCGTCGCGCGTCAGGAAGCCCGGGATGATCGTGTGGTAGGGGCGCTTGCCCGGCGCGTACTCGTTGGGGTGGCCGCGCTCCAGCACGAAGCCGGAGCCGCGGTTCTGGAACGCGATGCCGGTGCCGGCCGCGACGATGCCGGACCCGAAGCCCTCGTAGTTGCTCTGGATCCAGCTGACCATGTGGCCCTCGGCGTCGGCGGCGCACAGGTAGACGGTGCTCGACTTCGGCAGCGCGCGCGGCGCCCAATCGGCGGCGCGGTCCATGCGGAGGGTGTGCGCGCGGGCCTCGAGCCCGGCGGGGGCCAGCACGTCGGCCTGCCGCAGCGCGCACGTGTCGGGGTCGCACACGTACGCGCGCACGTCGGCGAACGCGGCCTTCATCGCCTCGACCTGCAGGTGCACGGAATCGACGCCGTCGCGGGGCAGGGCCGCGAGGTCGAAGTGCCGCAGCAGGCCCAGCGCGATCAGCGCGGCCAGGCCCTGGCCGTTCGGCGGGATCTCGTGCAGCACCACGCCGCGGTAGTCGACCTGCCACGGCTCGACCCACTGCGGGCGGTGCGCGGCCAGGTCGCCTGCGCGCATCGCGCCGCCGCCGGCCACCGCGGCGCGCTCGATCGCGGCCGCGATGCCGCCGCGGTAGAACGCCTCGCCCTTCGATTCGGCGATCGCGCGCAGCGTGCGCGCGTGGTCCGGCAGCGTGACGACGTCGCCCGGCTCGGGGCCACGGCCCTGCGGGGCGAAGGTCGCCATCCAGTCGGGGAAGGCCGCGTAGCGCTTCACGGCGCGCTGCCAGCCCTGCGCGGTCATCGGGCTGACCGGGAAGCCCTCGGTGGCGTAGCGGATGGCGGGCGCCAGCAGGCGCTCGAACGGCAGCCGCCCGTGGCGCTCGTGCAGCGACGCCCAGCCGGAGACCGCGCCGGGCACCGTCACGGCCTGCCAGCCCAGCGCAGGCATCTGCGTCATGCCCTCGAACGCGCTCCGCGGCTGGCCGGCCGGCGACCGGCCGCTGGCGTTCAGGCCGTGCAGTGCGCCGTCCCAGACCAGCGCGAACGCGTCGCTGCCCAGGCCGTTCGCGGTGGGCTCGACGACCGTCAGCGTGGCCGCGGTGCAGATCGCCGCGTCGGCCGCGGTGCCGCCCTCCGCCAGCACGCGCAGCCCGGCCTGGGCCGCGAGCGGCTGCCCGGTCGCGACGACATTCGGGGCAATCACCGGCATCCGCTGCGATCGATAGGGGAATCGCCAGTCCATGCGGGCAGCGTATCGGCGCAGGACGCTCGGCTAGGATCCGGTGGGATGCCACTGCCCGCCGATGCTTCCACGCGGTCGATCCGTACCCAGGTGCTCCTGGTGGACGATCAGCCGATCGTGGAGGCCGCGCTGCGCCGGTGCCTTGAACCGTTCGACGACGTGGAACTGACCGCGGTGCGCGACGCCGACGCCGGGCTGGCGGCGGCCGTCGCCCGGCGCCCCGACGTGATCCTGCAGGACCTGGTCATGCCGGGCGTCGACGGCATGCAGCAGATCCGCCGCATCCGCGAACACGCCGAGCTGGCCGACGTGCCGCTGGTGGTGCTCTCGGCCGACTCCGACCCCGTCACCAAGAACCGCTGCTTCGAGCTGGGCGCCAACGACTACCTGGTGAAGCTGCCCGACCCGCTGGAGCTGGTCGCGCGCATCCGCTACCACGGCCGCATGGGCCAGGCTGCCCGCGAGCGCGACCGTGCCATGCGTGCGCTGGCGCACAGCCAGGCCGAGCTGGTCCGCCGCAACGGCGAGCTGGACTCGGCCAACCGCCGCCTGGCCGCGGTGAACGAGCTGCTGGGCCAGGAATCCGCGGAGCACCGTGAGCGCATCGCCGAGGTCGCGGCGCTGGGCACCAAGCTCGGCCGTGCGCAGGACCTGGACGAGGTGATGGAGCAGTCGCTCTCGCTGGCGCGCGCGTTCACGGATGCCGACGCGGGGTCGATCTGGATGGTGGAGGACGGCGGCCGCCTGCGGCTGGTGTACTCCCAGAACGACACGCTCCAGGCGCGCAAGGGCGGAAGGCTGCCGCTGGCGGACGTCGCGGTGCCCATCGACTCGACCAGCATCGCCGGCCACGTGGCCGCGGCGGGCCAGACGGTGCGCATCGAGGACGTCCACTCGATCCCCGCTGACGCGCCGTACCACTTCCAGGGCGCGATCGACGAGCGCACGCACTACGTGACGCGCTCGATGCTGGTGGCTCCGCTGCGCGACGCGCGTGACGCGATCGTCGGCGTGCTGCAGCTCATCAATGCGCGCGGCCGTGGCCGAGTGCCGGCCGAGAAGGCGACGTTCACGCGGTCGGACGAGTCCGCCGTCGAGCTCTTCGCGGGCATGGCGTCGCTGGCGCTGGAGCGCGCGCGGCTCGTGCGCAGCGTGATCATGCGCACGATCGCCACCGCCGAGATGCGCGACCCGACCGAGACGGGCGCGCACGTCCAGCGCGTCTCCGAGTGCTCGGTGGCGATCTACGACGAATGGGCCGAGCGCCACGGCATCGACGCGGCCGAGCACGCGCGCATGCGCGACGAGCTGCGCATCGCCGCGATGCTGCACGACGTGGGCAAGGTCGCGATCCCCGACCGGATCCTGAAGAAGCCCAGCAAGCTGGACGACGCCGAGTACGCGCACATGCAGACGCACGTGCTGG
>CANHFL010000157.1 GCA_947459855.1 Planctomycetaceae bacterium
CGCTCTTGAGCAGGTCCGCTTCGTGTGGAACAACGGCTACGGCAAGTCGCCGTCCGACAACCCCGGTGGTGGCACCGACAACAACCAGTGGGGCTTCGAGAACCGTCGCACCCAGGTGTTCTTCTCGGGCAGCGCCTTCAAGGACTGGAAGTACGTCGTCGGCTTCGGCCTCGACTCGCAGAGCGATCCGTACGTCACCGACGGTGGCGTCCAGCTCTACTACGCCTACGTTCAGAAGAACTTCGGCGACAAGTTCAACGTCAAGGTCGGCCAGCAGAACGTGATGTTCACGGCGGAGAGCGAGCTCTTCAACGCCGGCAACACGCAGATGGGTGATTACTCCATCTTCGATTACATGTTCAGCGCTGGTCAGGGCGTCGGCGTCTCCGCCGAGGCCATGCTGGGCGACAACTTCAAGGTCAGCGGCGGCTGGTTCAACATCGTCCAGCACGGCGCTGGTGCCGACATCAACCAGTGGAACTCGCTCGACAACCAGGCCATCGCCCTGGCTGCCCGCGCGAACTTCCTCTTCGCCGGCAAGTGGTCGTCGTTCGAGAACGAGAGCAGCATGAAGGACAGCGGCTTCTCGGCCGTTGCCGGTGTCGGCGTCACGTGGCAGAACGGCCGCGCGATCAACAACAACGTCGCCACCGACCCGACTGCCAACTTCTACGGCATCAACCCGTTCGGGATCACCGCTGACGTTCGCATGAACTTCGGCGGCGCCAACCTGATCGGCCAGTTCGTGTGGATGGATGCCTGGACGAACAACCAGGCCAACTGCGGCTTCAACATCCAGGGCGGCTACTTCTTCACGAACGAGCTCGAAGGCTTCGCGGCCCTGGCGTACAACAGCACCGCCGACTCGCACTTCTTCATCCAGACGGGTGCCAACTGGTACTTCGCTGGCAACAACATGAAGATGACCGTCATGGGCATCATCCCCTGCGGTGGCGGCTCGATCGGCGACTCGCTGCGTGGCTACGAGGGCGGCATCGGCCTCTCGGACACCAACAACAACTTCTCGCTCGTCGCTCAGCTGCAGCTGATGTTCTGATCCCCGGATCAGGACGACGACACGCGAATCGAATCTTCCGTCGGACCCGGCCTCGGCCGGGTCCGACGTGTTTTTGCGCGTCGGTAGGCTGCGGTGCGTGCCGTCCGCCTTCGCCATCGCCGCCGTGATCGCCGGTGCGTCGCCCGCCGCGGGCGCACACCCGCCCCCGGACGTCGACGCCGTGCTTGCCGAGCTGCGTGCCGAGGTCGCCGCGATCCGCGCGGCGCGCGACGCGGAGTGGACCGACCGGGCGCGCGCCGAGCAGGTGCGTGCGGTGGCGCGCGACGTGCTGGCCGACTCGGCCGCGCGGACGTCGTTCCTTGCGTCGGGTGCGCAGGCCGGCTACGAGCCCGGGCGCGGGTTCTTCGTCTCCGACGCCGGCGGCGCGTTCAGCCTGGGCATCACGGGCTTCACGCAGCAGCGGTTCGTGGCGAACTTCGGCAGCGACGCGCCGGAACGGACGCCCTACGGCGTGAACGCGGTCTGGGGCTTCGAGGTGCATCGCACGCAGCTGTTCTTCGCCGGCACCGCGGTCGATCCATCGATCACGTACCTGCTGGGCCTGCAGCTGGACCCGCAGCCCGACCCCGGCGACATGCCGATCGCCCGCACGGATCCCGCCGAGGCCGAGGGCGGCGGGCTGGAGATCAACTACCTGAACGTCACCAAGCGCCTGGCGGGCGGCTGGTGGCTGCAGGCCGGGAACATCTTCACGCCGTGGGACCTGGAGAGCCACCTGTTCTGCGCGGCCAACGTGCAGTCGGGCGAGTACTCGGTGCTGAACTTCCTGTTCGGAGCGGGCTACACGTCGGGCGTGGCGGTGGGCGTGGACGGCGACGACGTCCGTTGGTCGGCGTGCTACGGCAACGTGATCGGGCTTGGCCCGAACCAGTGGAACTCGGCCTACAACCAGAGCTACGCGTTCAGCACGCGGCTGAATTGGCGCCTGGCCGGGGACTGGGCCCAGTACGCCGACGAATCCAGCTTCCGGGGCCAGCCGTTCGGTGCGTTCCTTGGCCTGGGCGCGCGCGCCGAGAACGGACGTGCGACCAACCCGGCCGGCTTCGCGTGGGGTGCGCAGTACGGGGCCACCGCGGACCTGACGCTCATGTTCGGGGGTGCCAACCTGCTGGCGGAGTTCGTGTGGATCCAGGACTACGTGCAGGCAAACCAGGCCGCCTGGGGCGCATGGCTGCAGGGGGGGGTGTTCCTGACCGAGCAGGTCGAGGCGTTCGCAGGATGGACGGTGGTCAGCCTGCTGGGCACCCAGCAGTACGGGACCGCCGGGGTCAACTGGTACCTGCACCGGGATGCGCTGAAGCTGACCGCGATGGCGATGATCGCCGGCGGCGGCGACGAGGCGAACTTCTACGCCCTCTACCTGCCGGGCATGGGCCTGCTGGACGCCGACCGCCCGAACAACTCGGCATCGATGGTCGTGCAGCTGCAGATGGCGTTCTGAACGCCCGCCCGGGCCTTCCGCTGCAGCGATGCGGCCGCGGCAGCCGATCAGAGACCTGTACGATTCCCCCATGGACGCCTTTGCGCGCCCCATTTCGTCCCTCGCCCGGAAGGGCGCCGTCCTCGGCGTCCTGGCTGCGGCGTGGGCGGGCGGCCGGGCGGGCGCGCAGTCGCCGGCGGTCCAGCCCTCGCCCGGCGACCAGGGCGACGTGCTCGCGCGCCCCGCGCCGTCGGTGGACGAGCTGCTGAAGCGCCTCGAGGCGCTCGAGGACCGCAACCGCGAGCTGGAGAACAAGGTCACCGACCTCAACCGGCAGCAGGGCGAGGAGTGGCTGGGCGAGCAGCGCGCGTCGCAGATCCGCGAGATCGTGCACGACGTGCTGGCCGACAGCCAGCAGCGCGCATCGCTCCAGGACGGCGGCATGATGGCCGGCTGGAACGACGGCTTCTTCATGGCGAGCAACGACGGCCGGTTCCGCATGGAGCTGGGCGGATTCATGCAGACCCGCTTCATCTGGAGCAACATCCAGGCGGGCAAGTTCGTCGCGCCCGGCCCGAACGCGAGCAACACGCTGGTCGGCGACCGAACCGCGAACCGCTACGCCTTCGACATGCCGAACGTCCAGCTGTGGGCGAACGGCCATGTCTTCAGCCGTGACTTCACCTACATGGTGAAGGCGCGCTTCTACCAGCAGGTCGCGACCGACTTCCAGAAGGGTGCGAACGCCGCACCCGGCAATGTCGACTTCTCCGGCTTCGAGCTGCTCGACGCCTGGGCGCGCATCAACCTGGACGACAACTGGGCGGTGCGCGCGGGCCAGTTCCGCACGCCGTTCTCGCGCGGCTTCCTGACGCTGGAGCAGTACCAGATGTCGGCCTCGCGCTCCGTGGTGGACTACCACTACGCGTTGGGCTACACGCAGGGCCTGGAGCTCGAGTACGGCAACGACGAGTTCCGCGGGCGGTTCAGCGTGAACAACGGCGAGCTGGACAACCTGATGGGCGACGCCTATGCCGTCTACTCGAACGGCAGCTTCTACAAGATCTACCCGAGCGGCTCGTACGGCGGGCAAAACGCGCCGTGGTGGGAGCAGAACACGCAGCTGAGCTTCACGGGCCGCATGGAGTGGAAGCCGATGGGCGCGTGGAACCAGTTCCGCAGCCAGACGAGCCCCGCCGGCGAGCCGCTGGCCATGCTCGTCGGCCTGGGCCTGCACTGGCAGGAGTCCGCGGCGTACCAGAGCAACACCGCCTCGCAGAACCAGGCCGACCCGATCAACCAGTGGTTCGCGGCGACGATCGACGGGCAGGTCAATTTCGGAGGCGCGTCGATCTACGCGGCGGGCTTCTTCAACTACCTCTCCTCGCCCGGCGCCATCCTGACGCAGTATGGGTCCAACGTCAACGCCACGTTCGACCTGGGCGACATCTCGATCGTCGCGGCCCAGTTCCAGGGCGCCGTCTACCTGATGCCGAAGGTCGAGCTCTTCGGGCGCTACGAATTCGGGTACATCGGTGGCGTGAACAACGCGACCCTCGCCGCGAACAACGTTGCGAACCTCGAGAACCCCAGCACGATGAACCTGCTGACCGCGGGCATCAACTGGTACCTGGACGGTCAGGACGTGAAGTGGACGACCGACATGGGCGTGTCCCTGACGGACTTCCACCCGTGGTTCACCGACATGGAGGCCGGCTGGCGCCCCTCGAACGCGGGCGAGTTCGTCTTCCGGACCCAGCTGCAGCTGATGTTCTGACGCCGGCAACGGCCGCGATCGACGGGAAATGCCGGGGAACCCGCTCAGGGTGGGCGGCGGGGCGTCACCTATCATGCGGCGTCCATGGCAGCCGTCCACCGCGTCGAAGTCCGCCCGAAGCCAGGCATGCGCGACCCGCGCGGGGAGCGCGTCCTTCGGCAGGCTGAATCGGTCGGCCTGCCGCGCCCCGCCCATGCCGAGCACGCCGCCGTCTACCTGGTCGA
>CANHFL010000158.1 GCA_947459855.1 Planctomycetaceae bacterium
CGTGCGCTTGGCGATCTCGTCGGCCACCCAGCGGCCGATGCCGCCCAGGCGGATCGGGTCCGGCGACGTCGGGTCGACGCGGTCGACGATCTGCTGGCCCTCCTTCGGGCGCGCACCCTCGGCGGCCACGACGATCGCGAAGCCGGGGCCCTTGGTCATGCGGTGCTCGACGTTGTCGCACACGTGCTTCATGTCGAACGGGATCTCGGGAAGCAGGATGATGTCGCTGCCGCTGGCGACGCCCGCGGTCAGCGCGATCCATCCGGCGTTGCGGCCCATCACCTCGCACACCATCACGCGGTGGTGGCTGTCGGCCGTCGAGTGCAGCTTGTCGAGCGCCTCGGTCGCGGTGTTCACCGCGGTCAGGAAGCCGAAGGTGATCTCCGAGCCGACGATGTCGTTGTCGATGGTCTTCGGCACGCCGATGATGTTCACGCCCGACTCGACCAGCGGCGCCGCCGCCGCCATCGTGCCGTCGCCGCCGATCACGATGATCGCGTCCAGCCGGTGCTTGCGCGCGGTCGCGATGCAGCGGTCGATCACGTCCTCGAAGACCGGGCCGGTCTTCGGGTCGACGCGCACGCAGTACTTGCGCGGGTTGCAGCGGTTGTTCGAGCCCAGGATCGTGCCGCCGCGGGTCAGGATGCCGCTGACGTCGCGCGCCGAGAGCGGCCGCACCCGGTCCTCGATCAGCCCCTGGAACCCGTCCTCGATGCCGACGACCTCGATGCCGTACTGCCAGATGGCGGTCTTGGTGACCGCGCGGATGACCGCATTGAGTCCGGGGCAGTCGCCGCCGCCGGTGAGGACGCCGATTCGCTTGATCGAGTGTGGCATGGTTGGTTCCGTGCCCGCGACGGAGTGCGGGCAGCACCGGAGCATAGCGAATCCCACGCGTGGAACCGCAAGCATCCTCGGCCTGCCATGAACGCATCGCCCACGCCGAACGACACGCCCGCACCCGAGGATCCCGGCGCCCTGGTCGCCGCGCGCCGCGCCAAGCTGGCGGACCTCCGCACCACGCTCGGCGTCGAACCGTACGGCCGCCGCGTCGACGGGCTGGTGGCCGCCGCCGCCGCGCGCTCCTCGTTCGACGAGGCCGCGCACGCCGCGTACGAGGCCTCGCAGGCCGCGCGCAAGGCCGACCCCGCGGCGCCCGTCGACGACCGCCGCCCGCGCGCGCGCATCGCCGGCCGCGTGATGCAGCACCGCGACCTGGGCAAGCTCGTCTTCTTCTGGCTGCGCGACTCGTCCGGCGACCTCCAGGTGTCCGTCAGCAAGGCGAACGTCAGCGAGGCCGAGTTCCAGCTCGCCAAGATGCTCGACTACGGCGACCTCGTCACCGCCGAGGGCCCGGTGGGCCGTACGAACAAGGGCGAGACCTGCATCTGGGCGTCCTCCTGCGAGCTCTCCGCCAAGAGCCTGGCCCCGCCGCCCGGCAAGTGGCACGGGCTCGAGGACCCCGAGATCCGCTACCGCAAGCGCTATGTCGACATGTACTCGAACCCCGAGACGGTCCGCGTGTTCGAGCAGCGCTCGCGCATCGTCAGCCTGGTGCGCCGCTTCATGGAGTCGCGCAGCTACCTCGAGGTCGAGACCCCGATGATGCAGCCGATCGCCGGCGGCGCCGCGGCCCGGCCGTTCGTGACCAAGCACAACGCGCTCGGCATGCAGCTCTTCCTGCGCATCGCGCCGGAGCTGTACCTGAAGCGCCTGATGGTGGGCGGCATGCGGCAGGTCTTCGAGATCAACCGCAACTTCCGCAACGAGGGCGTGGACCGCAGCCACAACCCCGAGTTCACCGCCATGGAGGCCTACCAGGCCTTCGGCGACTACATGACCATGCTCGAGATGGTCGAGAGCCTGGTGCACCACGTGGCGTGCGCGGTCGCCGGCTGCCCCGAGGGCGGCGACGGCCCCGTCCTGCCGTTCGGGCAGCTGCAGATCGACTACCGCAAGCCGTTCGAGCGCGTGCGCTACGAGGAGCTCTTCGCGCGCGCCTTCGGCTTCGACATGCGCGACGAGGCCAAGGTCCGCGCGTGGGCGAAGGAGCACCACGTCGAGAAGGCCGCCACGCTCGACCATTGGCTGCTCGTGAACGAGCTGTTCGAGGAGAAGGCCGAGGCGCTCATCGACCCTGCGCGTCCGACCTTCGTGCTGGACTACCCAAGCGCGATCAGCCCGCTGACGCGGCCCAACCGCAAGCAACCCGAGATCGCCGAGCGGTGGGACCTGTTCATCGCGGGCATGGAGATCGGCCCGGCGTACACCGAGCTCAACGACCCGGACATCCAGCTGGCGAAGTTCACCGAGCAGCTGGCCGGCGCCGACGACGAGGAGAGCACCTTCCGCACGCTCGACGAGGACTTCGTCGAGAGCCTGCGCGTGGGAATGCCCCCGGCCGGCGGCATGGGCATGGGCATCGACCGCCTGGTGATGCTGCTGACGAACTCGGAGTCGATCCGCGACGTCATCCTGTTCCCGCTGATGCGCCCGCAATGACCACCCCGCGCGCCGAGGCCGCCCGATGCAGCGCCCGCCACCCGGCGGCGTGGTGCGCGGCGGCCGTCGCGCTGCTGATGGGTGCGTCGGTCCCCGCGGCGCCGCCGGCGCCCGCCGTGCCCGCGGCCGTGCCGCCCACGGTCCCCTCGCCCGCGGCGCAGGTCGAGGAGCACTGGTACCGCCTGTTCCTTGCCGGACAGCCCTGCGGCTGGACTTCCGAGCGGATCGAGCGCAGCGGCGACCGCGTGGTCACCTCGAACACCACCGAGATGCGCGTCGGCCGCATGGGCCAGGCGATCGTCATCCGCAGCGCAAGCACCTTCGAGGAGACCCTCCGCGGCGAGCCCGTGAAGGTCACGATCACCAAGCAGTCCGGCGCATCGCCCGTGCGCACCACGTGGCTCTTCGGTCCGGGCGGCATCGACGTGCTGGAGGAGCAGGGCGGCCGGACCGCGGCCAAGCGCCACCCGCTGCCGGCCGCCGGTTGGCTCACGCCCGCCGCCGCCGACGAGTTCATCCGTCGCCGCATCGCCGCGGGGGCGAAGGAGCTCTCGTACGTCACGCTCGACCCCGACAGCGGCCCCGTGCCGGTGCGCGTCGACAGCGTGCGCGGCGGAACGTCGCAGGCCGGCGTCCTCGGCCGCAGCGTGCCCGTCACGCAGTGGACCGTCCGCACCTCGCAGCTCGAGAAGCCGACCGTCGAGTGGATCTCGGCCGACGGCGTGCTGGTCCGCAGCACCAGCGACCTGGGGATCGGCGAGCTGGAATCGCGCCTCTCCACCAGGGCCGAGGCCACGGCGGCGGCCGCGCCCGTCGAGGTGATGGCCCGAACGTTCGTGCCGCTGGCGCAGGATGCGCGCGCCCTGCCGGGGTCTTCCGGTGCCGTGCTCCGCATCGGCGCGCGCGACGGACAGGCCGCCGAACTGCCCACGGCCGGCGCGCAGCGGGTGCAGCGCGACTCACCCGCGCAGCTCACCGTCACGCTCGCGGCGAACGGCACGTCCGAGGCCACGCCCGGCGAGCAGGCCGACCAGCGATTCCGCCGCGCGAGCGTGATGGCCGATTCCGACGACGCCGGCATCCGCGCGGTCGCGGACGCCGCGCTCGCGAAGGCCGGCGCCGCCGACGCGATGTCCAAGGCTCTCGCCCTGCGCAGCGCGGTGTCCGTGCACCTGACGCGCAAGGACCTGGCCAGCGGCTTCGCCACCGCCAGCGAGGCCGCGGCGAGCCGCGCCGGCGACTGCACCGAGCACGCCGTGCTTCTCGCCGCGTGCCTGCGCGCGGCGGGAATCCCCAGTCGCGTCGTCTCGGGCCTGGTGTACGTGCCCGGTCCCGGCCCGATGGCCAACACCTACGGCTGGCACATGTGGACGCAGGCCATCGTCGACGGCCGCTGGGTGGACCTCGATGCCGTGCTGCCGCCCGGCCCGCGCCGCTTCGACGCCTCGCGCCTGATGACGGGCTGGAGCGCCGCCGACGGCGGCTCGCTCGACGCCGACCTCGTGCGAATCGTCGACCTGATGGGCGACCTGACGATCGCCGTGGAGTCGATCGACGGCAAGGCGCCGCCCGCCGCGAAGGAGGCCGCGAAGTGATCGACCCGCTCCCTGCGCTGCCGCCGCGCGATCCCGCCGGACACAAGGGCACCTTCGGCACCGTGTGCGTCGTGGGCGGCCATGCCGGCGAGCCGACCATGCTCGGCAGCGTCGTGCTGGCCTCGCTGGGCGCGCTGCGCGCGGGCGCCGCGCTCTGCATCGCCGCCGCGCCGGAGCCGCTCGTGCCCGCGATCCTGGCCGCGAACCCGTCGTGCACGGGGCTTCCGCTGCCGGTCGACGGCGCCGGCCACCTGGTGCCGCACGCCGTGGCCGAGGCGCTCGACCGCGCCGCCGTGCGCGCGGACGTGCTGGCCATCGGCCCGGGCCTGGGCACCGGCCACGCCGAGCAGCAGGTGACGCTGCGCGTGGTCGCGCAGGACCACCGGCCGGTGGTCGTCGA
>CANHFL010000159.1 GCA_947459855.1 Planctomycetaceae bacterium
CATCGCGTGCGCGCCGATCGCACCGTTCGCGCGCGCCGGGGCCGTCGAACACCTGCGCCGCAGCGGAGCCGCGTGGCAGCGCGTCCGCATCGTCACGTCCCCGGACGCCGCGCCCGGCGATGGCTTCGGGCAGGCCGTGGCGTGCGACGCGGGCTGGATCGTGGTGGGCGCACCCGGCGCGGACGTCGTTGCCGGCCCGGGCACGCCCGCCGGCGAATCCCCGGCCCGCGACGCGGGCTGCGCCTGGGCGTTCCCGCCGACGGTGGGAGGCTCCTGGAGCGCGCCCCAGCGCCTGGCGGCCAGGCTTCCACGCAGCGGCGACGGCTTCGGCGCCGGCCTGGCGATCGGCCCCGCCGCGGGGCGCGCGGCGCTCGGCCCCACGCGCATGCTGGCGATCGCCTGCCGCACCGACCCCGAGCGCACCCTGACGCCCGGGTCCGTCGAGGTCTGGGGCATGCGCCCGTCCGTCACCCTGCTTGCACGTCAGCCGGGCGTGTCGCAGCCGCAGTCCATGTCGGCGTCCGCGATCGCCATCGCCGCCGACGCGTCGGTGACCACCGCCGGTGCCCACCCGTCCTCCGCGGCGCGCGCCTCGGCCGCCGGACCGTAGTGGCGCTCGATCACCTCGCGCCACTCGGCCGCGCTCTCGCAACGGATGAAGTCGGCCTTGACCTCGAACGCGCGCGGATGGTGCTGCGCGAACTTGATGCCGAACTTCCGCATGTGCCGGCTGGTGCGCAGCGCGCCGTGGATCACCTCGCTGTACGCGTAGTGCTGCAGCAGCACGTCGCGCTGCTCGGCGATCGTCGGGCCCACGGGCGGGCGACCGGCCATCATCTCGCGCGCCTGGCGGAAGATCCACGGGTTCCCGATGCATCCGCGCGCGACGCTCACGCCGTGCACGCCGCACATGTCCATCATCCGGAAGATGTCGAGCACCGTCCAGATGTCGCCGGACCCGAAGATCACGCGGTCGGGCTTCCGGCGCACCAGGTCGCGCAGGAACTCCCACCGCCCCGGGCCCAGGTAGCGCTGCTCGACCGTGCGGCAGTGCACCGTCGCCCACGAATAGCCCAGTTCGTACGCCGCGTCGAAGATCCGCTCGAAGGCCGCGGCCATCTCGGGCGTGTCGTTGAACGATCGCCGCAGCTTCACGGTGCACGGGATCGATGCCGGGACCGCCGCGCGCACGGCGCGCAGGATCTCGACCGCGTCGTCCGCGTGCGCCAGGAAGTGGCCGCCGCGCGCCTTGCGCTTGATCTTCTTGACGGGGCACGCCAGGTTGACGTCGATGACGTCGTGGCCCATCCTCGCCAGGATCTCGCTGCCGCGCGCGATCTCGTCCGGCCACGATCCCATGATCTGGCCGGCGATCGGGTGGTCGTCCAGCCCCGCGGCGCGGTTCTCGTCCAGGTCGCCCATCCCGACCTCGCTGGCGATCAGGTCGGGGTCCTCCTTGCGCCGGCCCTTGCCGCCGTTGATCAGCGTGCGGTCCAGCAGCGCCTCGGTGACGCAGAACGGCGCACCGTGGCGCCGCGCGACCAGCCGCATGGCGCCGTCCGAGTATCCGGCCAGGCCGGCCTGGTAGAACGGCGCGTCGAAGCCGGGCACCGCCGCCGTGATCCGGGGGTCCACCACGGTGCGACGCGCCGTCTCCTCGACGGGGCGCGAGAGCTCGCGCGGCGGCAGCCGGGATGGATTGAGTTCGACGCCCATGGAGCGGGCCGCGCGTCCGCGGCCGATTTCGTGGATACTACGCGTCGATGCGTCGCACCCGCGCATGCACCCCGATCGCCGCGGTCGCCGCGGCCGCCCTGGCCGCCGCCGCGTGCCAGCGCTACCCCTACGACCCCAGCAAGTCCACGCGCCCCTACCCGCGCGAGCTCAAGCAGGGCGCGGTGGTCGACATCCAGGTCCTGCCCAACCTCGCCGAGAACACCGTCCGGATCGTGAACGCCACGGCGGACGACTACGCCGACTTCGACCTGTGGATCAACCAGCGGTACGTCCGTCACATCGACTCGATGCGCGCGGGCGAGACGCTCGAGGTCTCGATCGACAGTTTCTGGGACGAGCGCGGAGAAGGCCCGTTCCCGGGCGGCTGGTTCCGCTACTACCAGCCAACGCCGATCGTGCTGGCGCAGATCCAGGTGGCGCCCGACAAGCCGCTCATCGGCCTGCTGGCCAAGCCGCCTGACGTCAATCGCCGTTGATCGCCTTCGGCGGCGCACGCCGCGCGGCCGGACCTCAGCGCACGTTGCCGGAGAGCAGGTACGCGCGCCGCAGCACGCCCATCGCCAGGTCCGCGATGAACGGATCGGGCGCGTAGGTCAGGCTGGACCACGTGCGGATGACCACGCGATGCGCACCGACGAGCCCGGGCTCGTAGGCCTTCGGGCCGCGGACGTCGTCCGGCGCCGATGCGGGCATCGCAGGCGCCTGGTTCTCCGCTCCGGTCACGGCAGCCACGGGGGCACCCGACACGCGCCGCACCAAGTCCGCCGAACCGGGCTCGATCCGGATCTCGACGATCGTCGGCGCCAGCGCGTCGGCGTAGTAGGCGAACTGCAGGCGCCCCGTCCGCGGATCACTGCCAGTGGCACCGGCCAGGTCCGACGTCCGCCCGACGGGCCGGAAGCCCTCGCTCTCGAGCGCACCCTTCGCCTCGGCGTACAGCCGATCGCTCTGCCCTTCGACGGCCAGCCGCTGCGTGCAGCCCCCCGCCAAGGGCAGCATGGCGAACACTAGGAGCAGGCAGGCACGGAGGAGGCGCATTCACCGCAGATACGGGCAGCCCACCTCCGGGTTGCAGCCGATCACGGGCCCCCGGGCGACGATTTTTCCCTGAACCGCGGCCTACCGCAGTCCCAGGCGCACCTTCTTCGCCTCCCACTCGGCGGCCTCGCGCTTGTTCTCGGTCGCCAGCGGCTTCCCGGAGCGGACGGCGTCGATCTCCAGCCGGGTCAGGTGCATCGCCTCCAGGCGGTAGTCCTCGAACGCCTCGGCGGCGATCGGGACGATCGGCTTCAGCAACTCGTACATCGCCTGCGCGAAGACCTGGATCTCCAGCTGCGCGTGCGGGTCCATGCGCAGCGAGAGGAAGTGGAAGATGTTGTGCAGGTCGCACTTCCAGTACCACTCGGTGTAGACGCTCACGGGCAGCGCCGCGCGCGCCAGTTCGCGGGCCACGCCCTTCTCGGTCAGCTGCAGGTAGTCCTTGTAGAGCGCCTCGGCACGCTCCAGCATGTGCAGGAACTCCTCGGCGGTGCCGACCTCGATCGGCTCGTCGCCGCCCTGTCGGTTGGACTTCGACTGCTTGCGGATCGCGTCGACCTCGGGACGGTAGAACCGGTCCGGCACGATCGAGTAGCGCGCCGAGTACTCGTTGACGTTCGCCGTGCGGTGGCGGATCCACTGGCGGGCCACGAAGATCGGCATCGCGATGTGGAACTTGAATTCCACCATCTCGAACGGCGTCGAGTGGCGGTGCCGCATCAGGTAGCGCACCAGGCCGCGGTCCTCGCTGACCTGCTTGGTGCCCTGGCCGTAGCTGACGCGCGCAGCCTGCACGATCGCGAAGTCGCCGGTCTTGCCCTCGGGCACCAGGCGCGGCATGCAGTCGACCAGCGCCACGAAGCCGTGGTCCAGGCACGGGATCTGCAGGCGCGCCGCGCCGTTCATCACGTCGACCAGCGGGGCCTCGGGCTGCACCACCTGGATCGGGCGCACGGCGGGCACGCCGGGGATCGGTGCGGTCGGGGCCTCGTTGGCGGGGTTCAGGGTCACGTCGGTCTCCAGTCGCTTCGTGCGTTCACTTCGCGGCGGCCGGCGCGGCCACGCGCGCCCGCGCATAGGCCGCCATCCACCCGTTCACGGTGTCCAGCGTGCCGAAACCGCTCGGCTCGCCCTTCGAGTTCAGCTGCGGCGCGGCGAACCCAGGGTTCGCGCCGCCGGAAGGCCAGGTCGCGCCCACGCCGCCGCACTGCGCGGGCGGCAGCCAATCCAGCCCGTCCATCGCGGCCTCGCGCGTCGCGGGCCAGCCCTCGCCGGCGGCCGGGGCCTTCGCGGCCGCGGCATCGAAGCCGGCCAGCGCCGCCTCGCCCGTGGGGAAGGTGCCGCCGTTCGCCTCGGCGTAGCACAGGATCGACCACGCGGTGGACCGCAGCGCGGCGTCCATCGCGCGGGCGCGCCCGCGGGTCTTGCCGACGATTCCCAGGCCCCACGCGAACACCGCGATGCTGGTGATGACGAAGACGACCGCGATCGACAGGATGATCCGCCGGTTGCGCGCGGCCAGCTCGGGCGTCATCGGCTCGGGACCGTCCATGCTCACCGTTCGATCTCCTCCTGCAGCATGCGCACGCGCTCGGAGCGCTTCACCGCATCGACGCGCGGGTCGCACTCGGGCACGGCCAGCAGCAGCCGCTTGGTGTACGGGTGCTGCGGGTTGCCGATGATCGCGTCGCGCGTGCCTTCCTC
>CANHFL010000160.1 GCA_947459855.1 Planctomycetaceae bacterium
GCTTCTCGCCAGCCTGATCGACCCCAACGCGGTCGTCGCGCAGGGCTTCGGACCCGTCAGCGCGACGCCCGGTCACCACGCAGCAAGCAGCACGCCCAGGTCGAACCCGTCGACGCGGCCGTCGCCGTTCAGGTCGGCGCGGCAGCCTGCGCACGGGCCCCACACGCTCAGCATGGCGCCGAGGTCTGCGCCGTCCACGATGCCGTCGCCCGTGAGGTCCGCGCCGACGGGCGCGCATGCGTCCGGCACGCCGTCACGGTTGACATCCGATGCCCCGGCCAGGATCTCGCAGCGGTCGCTGATGCCGTCGGCGTCGCAGTCGCTGCCGAAGCGCACGAAGCGGATCGCGCCGCCGTCGGTGGCGGCGCCGGCATCGAAGGGCGCGCCGACGGCCACCACGTCGCGCCAGCCGTCCAGCGCGCTGCCGGCGATCGCCATCGGTGCGCGCGCCCAGCCCCCGTTGCGGTCGAAGGTCCACGCCAGTCCGTTCGAGGTCAGGCCAGGGCGCGTCGCCACCACCACGCGGTCGCGCAGCACGGCCACAGCACCGCCCCACCGGGTGCGGGTTGCCGGCGCCTGGGGGCGCAGCGTCGCGGCCAGGTTCCACTGGCCGCCCGAGCGCTGGAAGACGAAGGCCGAGCCCGCGTCGGCGCCGGTCGACTGGTCGTACGGGGCGCCCACCACGACGGCGTCGCCAAGGACGGCCACGGCGGTTCCGATGCTCGCGGGCCCGGTCGTCGCCGGCGCCAGGCGCACGGGCGTCGACCACTGGCCGTTCGCGCCGCGCTCGAAGACGTACGCGGCGCCGACGAGCGTCCCGTCGGTGCCCGGCTCGTACGGCGCGCCAACGACGATCGTGCTGCCGTCGGTCGCCACCGAGAGGCCGAACGAGCTCGAAGCGACCCGCGCCGGTGCGCCCAGCACCGCGGTGCGCGCCCAGCCGGACGCGCCGCGCTCGTAGACCCAGACCTCGCCCGCGTCGGCGGTGCCGGCGACATCGCGTCCGCGCACGCCGACGGCGAGCAGGCCGCGGCGCATCGCCAGCGACTCGCCGAAGCGGTCGCCCGCGACCAGGCCGGTGGCCGGCAGCGTGCCGGCGTCGGACCACGTGCCGTTCGCCGCGCGCTGGTACATGCGAACCGCGCCGCCGCTCGCGCCGCCGCCGGTGCCCGTCGCGTTCCGGCCGGGCGCTCCCGCGGCGGCCCATTCGCCGTCCAGCGCCACCGCGAAGCCGAGCGTCTCGTTCGCCTGCGGCGCCGGCGACGTGAACGTCGCGACGCTCGTCCAGCCCTCGCCCTGCGCGGCGTACAGGCGCACGCGGCCGGCGTTCGACGCGCCCGCGTCGGCACCCGAGGCGCCCACGATCACCGCGTCGCCGTCGGTCGCGACCGCCCGGCCGAAGTAGTCGTACGCCGCCGTCTGCGGTGCGAACGCCTGCGTCGCATGGCCGCCCAGGCAGAGCATCGCCGACGCCCCGCCGCCGCACGCGGGCGCGTTGGCCAGCTGGCACGCGTCCAGCAGTCCGTTGCGGTCGCAGTCGGTGCCGGTGCCCTGTGCCAGCTCAAGGACGTCCTCGGTTCCGTCGGCATCGCAGTCCCCCGCGACGATCGTTCCGGAGCACCGATAGTTGGAGATCGATACCGACGTCTCGTTGATGGTGCGAGCGTTGTTCCGCTCCCCGTTCGCGTCGGTGGGGGGCAGCCCGGTCGGCCTGCCGTCGTAGAGCACCGCGGGGTTGCTGAACCGATCGATTCGCGAGCCTGGCGCGTATGCCATCACGGTGCGCCACTGCGTGCCGCTTGCGCCGTTGAAGCGATGACCGACGGAGTACGGGTACAGCCCGCCCGTCGTGCAGCCGCCGCCATCGCCGGGCGAGTGGCAGCAGCCCATGTTGTGGCCCAGCTCGTGCGCGAAGGTCTGCGTCGACAGGCACCCCCGCCCCGTCACGCTGAACGCCAGGTACTCGCTGCCCGTGCTGTTGTCCGGCAGCAGGTAGGCGATGCCGCAGTACTCGCCGGCGGGCCGGATGAGGGCCACCATGTCGGCATGCACCGCCTCGCGCAGCGGGTGCGCGATGTCCAGGAAGCCGTCCGTCGGGTTCGTCACGCGACCGAGGTCCGTCCCGAAGTCCGAGTGGTCGTAGGGCAGCAGCTGGGTGCGCACCACGCGGATGCGCGTGGTGATGCCGCTGGCGGCGTAGGCGGTGTTCGCGTCGCTCTCGGCCAGTGCGATCGATCCCAGCACCGAGGCCTCGCTGCCTCCCTCGGTGACGACCGCGGGCGTGTAGAGCACCAGGACATCGATCTGCGTCGCGGGATCGCAGGCAGCCAGCATCGGTGCGCCGGCGGGCGCGACCGGATGCCCGAGCCCCTCGTGCGGCGCCACCGCGCCTCCGCAGGGCGGAAGGTCTCCCAGCCGAGAGAGCACCACCACGCCGGCGCCGTCGGGCGCGATCTCCCACGCCACGCCGTCGGCGCCGCGGACGGAGCCGGTCACGAATCCATCGAGCTCGACGAACGATGCGCGCGCGCCGGGCGCCGCGGGATCCTCGAAGTGCCACGCGCGGTAGCCCTGACCGGTGGTGTCGGTCGCGACCAACGCCAGTCCCGGGCTGCCCAGAACCGCGAACGGGCCGGGCACGGGCGCACCGTCGCCCAGGCCGCGCAGCCACGCGGCGTCGAAGGCGAAGCGCGCGACGTCGTCCTGGCCGGCGTTCGCCGAGGCATCCAGGACGGGCATCGCCGCCAACGCTGCGGCCGCGGCCAGGTTCGCCAGGAGGGTGGTCGGGGTGGGTGTCATCTTCATGTCCTTCGCAGCGGGGTCAGCCCCAGTTTCCGAGCAGGCATCCAGGATCCGGGCCATCGATGTCGACCGCGGGGCAATGGTTCGTGCGCTCCGCCCGCATCGGGAACCGCCCGGACGCCTGCTGCGCGAACTGCCGCGCGAAGGCAGTGCCGGACAGAGCGGCCGCGGGGATCGCGGCGATGGGAGCGGTGGGGCGGGACATGGGGCCCCCGAACATAGCCCCGAACCCGGCCTCCCATGAATTGTTCCTGCCACACACGTTCCGATTTCGGCGCCCAGGCGGCCGGCGCGCCGCCCGATGGCCGGGAACCCGCGGGAAATCCGGTTCGGGACATCCCGGACCCGGTTTCGGCCGGCACGGGTTTGTATGCTATGTACCGCATAGTATGTTCCACGGAGGCACCGATGATCGAACGTGAATTCCTGCGCGGCGCCGGCGTCGTCGCGGTCCTGAAGCTGCTCGAGCGCGGCGAGATGTACGGCTACGAGATCGTCGAGGCGCTCGAGAAGCGCACCGACGGCGTGCTGGCGATGGGCCAGAGCACCCTCTACCCCATGCTCTACAACCTGGAGGCGAAGGGCCTGGTCGCCTCGCGCTGGGACGAGGCCGGCGCGCGGCCGCGCAAGTACTACCGGCTGACCACCGACGGCAGGAAGCGCCTGGCCGAGGACGCACGCACGTGGCACCGCCTGACCACCGCGATGGGCGCGCTGGGCCTGACCCGCGCCTCCGGGCCGCGACTGGCGGTGGGGCCATGAACCTGCGATGGATCCCGTTCGGCCGGATGCGCGCCGCGCATGCGGTCATCGAATCGTCCGGCCTGCCCGCAGACGTACAGGCGTTCGTGACGCAGGTGGTGCGCCGCACGAAGCTGCGCGCCGCCGAGCGTGCCGACGTGGCGCGCGAACTCTGCTCGCACTTCCACGAGGCGATCGCCGCGGGCCGGGCACCCGCCGATGCGATCGCGGCGTACGGCGACCCGCGTGCCAGCGCCCGCCAGGTGCGCACGGCGGCGATCGCGAAGCGACACGTGCTGGACCGCGCGGCAGGCACGGCGTTCACCGCGATCGGCTACGCGTGCGTGGCCTTCGTCGCTGCGTACGCGGCCTTCACGCTCTACCTCCAGCTCCGGCAGCCGGTCATCTCGGTCGACTCGCTCGCCCGGTTCCGCGAGCGGCTTGCGGTCCCGGCCGCGCCCGCGGACGACGCGTGGCCGCACTACCGCGCGGCTTTCATGGCGTTGGGCATGGATGCCGGCACCGCGGAATCGAAGTCCCCGGGGCAGATCACGGTCAGCGAACTGCACGAACCCGGCGACCCCTCCTGGGCCGAGACGGTCGCCTGGCTCGACGCGCATCGCGACGCACTCGCGACGCTGCGCGACGCAGCACGCCGGCCGGTGTTCGGCTTCCCGGCCGGGCGGGCGTTCGACGCCGAGGACGAGCGACTCTTCGGTGCCGGACCCGCGGAGACGATGCGCCAGCTGATCGCCACGCGCATGGATGCACGCAGCCTGCCGATGCTCGGGATCCTGCTTCCGCAGCTTGCCGGCATGCGGAACGGCGCGCGCGTCCTGGCCTACGACGCCTTCCACGCCGCCGAGTCGGGCGACGGCGAGCGCATGGTCGCGGACCTCGAGGCGATGATGGCGATGTCCATCCA
>CANHFL010000161.1 GCA_947459855.1 Planctomycetaceae bacterium
CGGGCCACACCAGCGCGACGAACGCCTGCATGCGTGCCTCGCGTCCGGGCAGCGCGGCGATCGCGCGTGCACCCTCGCGGAGCGGGGCGTACGTGCGGGCCCGGCCGTCCGTCATGCCGATTCGCGCTCGCGGTGGCGCACCTGGTGCAGGCCGGCGCCGTGCTGGATGGCGTGCGCGTCAAGGCGGTAGACCGCGTTCGCGTTGTCCAGCTCGGGCAGGTGGTACATCAGGTCGATCATGATCTCGTCGACCACGGCGCGCAGCGCTCGGGCGCCCGTGTTGCGGGCCAGGGCGCGGTCGGCGATCAGCTCGAGCGCGTCGACCGCGAACTCCAGCCGCGCGCCTTCCAGCGCGAAGAGGTGCTGGTACTGCTTGACCAGCGCGTTCCGCGGCTCGGTCAGGATCTGGATCATCGCCTCGCGCGACAGCGGGTGCAGCGGGCACATGATCGGCAGGCGGCCGACCAGCTCGGGGATCATGCCGAACTCCAGCACGTCGTCCGGGGTCACCTGGGTGATCAGCGCGGCACGCTCCGCGACCTTGTCGTCGAAGCCCTGCGCCTCGGCGCTGAAGCCGATGCGCTTGCGGCCGATGCGCTTCTTGACGATCTCCTCGATGCCGTCGAACGAGCCGCCGCAGACGAACAGGATGTTCGTCGTGTCCATCTGGATGTACTGCTGCTCGGGGTGCTTGCGGCCGCCCTGGGGCGGCACGTTCGCCGTGGTGCCCTCGAGCATCTTCAGCAGGCTCTGCTGGACGCCCTCGCCGCTGACGTCGCGGGTGATCGAGACGTTGTGGTTCGTCTTGCCGATCTTGTCGATCTCGTCGATGTAGATGATGCCGCGCTGGGCGCTCTCGAGGTCGAAGTCGGCGGCCTGCAGCAGCTTGAGCAGGAGGTTCTCCACGTCTTCGCCGACGTAGCCGGCCTCGGTGAGCGTGGTGGCGTCGCCGATGGCGAACGGCACGTTCAGGATGCGCGCCAGGGTCTTCGCCAGCAGCGTCTTGCCGGTGCCGGTCGAGCCGATCATGAGCACGTTCGACTTGTCGAGCTCGACGGGGGAGTTCTCGTTCTCGAGCTGCGAGAGGCGCTTGTAGTGGTTGTGCACCGCGACGCTCAGCGCGCGCTTGGCGTGCTCCTGGCCGATCACGTACTGGTCCAGGAACTCCTTCATCTGGCGCGGCGTCGGGATCTGGCCCAGCTGGGGGCGGCTGCCCGCGACGCGGCGCTTCTCCTGCTTGAAGATGTTCTGGCAGAGGTCGGTGCAGTTGGTGCAGATGTAGACGTCGTTCGGGCCCTCGACCATCGGGCCGACCTCGCGGCTGGTCTTGCCGCAGAAGCTGCACGTGGTGACCTTGCGGCCGCGGAAGCCGCCGTCGCCGCCGCCCGCGCCTCCGCCGGTTGCGCTGCCGCCGCTGCCGCCGGCCCCGCCCCCCGCGCCGCCGCCGTACCCGTCCCCGAAGTCCCGCCCGGGGCGCTTGCCGTTGCCGTTGGCGGCGACGGGGGCGTGGTTGACGTGGTCGTGGCGATCGGGCTGCGTCATGCGTCGGGGCTCCTGGCGCGCGGCCAGCAAACGGCTTGGGTCGACCCGGAGTCTATCGGTCGAATGGGCAAGGGGCTGCAGATGCGGGCGCATGCGCGGCGTTTCCGCCGGAACGGCCGGAACCCTGGTCCCTTATCGGGCAGGCTTGCGCTTGGATTCTGGTCCGCCCCAGTCGGTCCCGCCGCGTCGCGCGCGCTCGTCGGTCGCCATGCGCCGGGTCTTGTGGAGCATCGCGTCGCGCGCGGTGTCGTACTCGCGCTGCGAGATCTCGCCCCGGTCGAGCATCGCGCGGAGGTCCTCAAGCGTGAAGCCGGGCGCCGGCCCGGGGGCCGGGCCGCGCGCCATGCGCCGCGCCCAGAAGATCCCGCCGCTGCCTGCGACGATGAGGATGACCAGGCCAAGCAGGCCCAGCCAGAACGCGGATCCCGAGGAGCTCCCGGCTTCCACGTGCGGTCCTTACTTCGACTTCTTCGCCTTCGCCGCGGCGGCTGCCTGGCGCTCGGTGACGATCTTGTTCCACTCCTCGGCGTCGATGTCGGCGACCTTCGCCTTGTCGAGGACGCGGTCCAGCGTCTTGGCCTCGCGGATGGCGAGCGCCATCTCGTTGAGGCGGCCGGACTTCTGCAGCTCGGCGCGCACGGCGTCGGGGCGCAGGTTGCGCGAGCGGGCCATCTGCACGACGGCGCCGTTCACCTCGGCATCGGTCACGCCGACCTCGAACTGCTGCGCCAGGCGCGCGAGCACGAAGAAGAGCTTCAGGCGGCGGCGGGTGTCGACCTCGCTGGAGGAGCGGATCTCGGCCAGGCGCCGCTCGATCTCCTCGTCGGCCAGGCCCTGCTGCAGGAACTGCAGGCGCGCCATCTCGATGTTGCGCGCGACCTGCGCGCCCGACATCTTCTCGGGCAGCGGGAAGTCGACCTTCTCGAGCAGCCATTCGGCGGCCTGCTCGCGCATGGCGGCGCGCTGCTCCTGGTCGCGGCGGGACTCCAGGCTCAGCTTGACCTGCTCCTTGAGGTTCTCGACGGTGCCGAGCCCGAGCATCTCGGCCAGCGCCTCGGCGGCGGACGGCGCGATGCGCTCGGCCTGCGCGGGCGTGAACTCGATCGTGATGTCGGCGTTGCGGAGCTCCTCGCGCTCGTGCGCCTCGGGGCCCGTGGTCTTGATGGTGAACGTGTCGCCGACCTTCTTGCCCAGCAGCTTCTCGGTCAGGCCATCGATCATCAGGCCGAGCACCTGGCCCTTGCCCTCGTCCTCGGTGTCGGGGACGACGACCAGGCACTGGTCGGTCTCGAAGAAGGGGTCCTGCGCGGCGCCCTTCACGCGCACCACGGCCTTGCCCAGCATGCGGTCCAGGTGCGTGAAATCCCCGTCGATGCGCGCGGGCGTGCCCATCTGGTAGCCCATGCGGCGCAGTTCCTCGTTCACGTACTTCTCGGCGATGTCCGTGACCGGGCGCTTCACCTCGAGCGAGTCGAGCG
The DNA here is from genome assembly GCA_947459855.1 of Planctomycetaceae bacterium. Taxonomy (GTDB): domain Bacteria; phylum Planctomycetota; class Phycisphaerae; order Phycisphaerales; family SM1A02; genus UBA966. Next base: position 3,021 of record CANHFL010000161.1, read on the forward strand.
CCGGGATCGTGAACTCGGGCACGACCTCGAGCTCCATCTTCAGGTTGATGGGCTTGCCGCGGGCCACCTCGATGGTCTCGAAGCCCTCAGCCAGCTCGGGATCGCCGATCGGCTCGAGCTTGTGGTCCTGCAGCGCCTTGCCGTACGCCTCGGAGACCAGCTGCTGGCGCGCATCGTTGACGATCGCCTCGCCGAAGCGCTTCTCGATCAGGGCGATCGGCGCGGAGCCGCGGCGGAAGCCCGGGATCTGCGCGTCGGCGCGGACGGCCGCGAAGGCCTCCTCGATCTTGCGGCTGACGACGTCCGCGGGGATCGTGATGCTGAGGCGCTTCTTGGTCTCTCCGACCTTCTCGACGACGACGGTGGTCTCGGTTGCCATGGCTGTGCTCGTGGTGTTCGTGGGACGGTTTCCCCGTCCCGGGGAAAGGGGGCCGAGTATACGGGGTCGGGGCGGGCGCGCGGGCGGCTGTCCGAAAAGCGCGCCCGGCGCCCCGGAAAGGGGGCGCCGAGCGGGGGAGTCCGGGGTCAGGCGAGCCGGCGGCTCACTTCATGAGCAGCATCTCGGCGTAGGTCGGGAGCGGCCAGTTGTCGGTGGGGGTGATGCGCTCCAGTGCGTCGCTGGCGGCGCGGACCCGGACCATCGAGGGAACGACGTTCTCGCGCAGGAACTTCATCGCGGTCTCCTCGTCCTTGTGATGCTTGGACGAGAGCGTCTCCAGCTCGCGCGTGGCGGTGCGCAGCTCATTGACCAGGCCGACGTACGTGCGCAGCTCGTTCTGCGTCTCGGTGCAGTCGACGTCGGCCGCCATCGTGGCGCTGACCGTGGTGGCAAGTTCCTCCTGCGTGCGGAGGACCGCCGGCAGGACCTGCGTGTTCACCAGCTGCACCAGCGTACGGGCCTCGATCTCGATGACCGTGACGTAGTTCTCGACCAGCACCTCGTACCGGGCCTGCAGTTCGCGCGGCGAGAGGACCTGGTACTTGGCGAACAGGTCGCGGGCGGTCTTGGTGTTGAACGCACCCAGCGCCTCGGCGGTGTTGCGGAAGTTCGGCAGGCCCCGCTTGGCGGCCTCCTTGTGCCAGGCCTCGCTGTAGCCGTCGCCGTCGAAGCACACGCGGCGGTGCTTCTTGATGACGTCCTTGAGCACGGACTTGACCGCGGTCTCGAGCTTGGCGGCCGTCGGGTTCCTGCCGGCCTTCTTCTCGAGCTCGGTGGCCACGAAGTCCAGGCTCTCCGCGACCATCGTGTTCAGCACGGTGTTCGGCCACGCGACGCTGGCGGTCGAGCCGACGGCGCGGAACTCGAACTTGTTGCCCGTGAACGCGAACGGCGACGTGCGGTTGCGGTCGCTGGCGTGGCGCGGGATCTGCGGCAGGCTTGACGCGCCCAGGTCGAGCGCGCCGCCCGTCTTCGTCTTGCGCGGCGTGCCGCTC
>CANHFL010000162.1 GCA_947459855.1 Planctomycetaceae bacterium
CCTCAGCGCGGCGGTCTTCCAGGGCGGCAAGTTCGGCGCCGAGGACGTCCGCAAGGTCGCCTTCGTGCTGGCGATGTACGCCCCCGCGATCTGGGCCTACAGCATGCAGCAGCTCAGCACGCGCGCCTTCTACGCGCTGGGCGACAGCACCACGCCGGTCAGGATCAGCGTCTGGATGGTGCTGCTGAACTTCGCGCTGAACGTGACGCTGATCTGGACGCCGCTCGGCGTCGGCGGGCTGGCGCTCAGCACGGCGATCGCCGCGGTGGTGCAGATCGTGATCATGACGCGCGTGATGCGGCGGCGCATGGGCGTCGTCGTCGACCGCGAGGTCCGCGGCAGCATGGTGCGCACGGTCGCGGCCAGCGCGATCATGGCCGCGTGCATGTGGCCGGCGTCGCTGGCCTTCGGCGGGGAGCCGTCCTGGTCGATGGCCGTGGCCGCCACCCTGGTGCTGACCGGCGTCGGCACGATCGCCTTCGTCGTCGCCAGCCGGCAGCTGAAGATGCCCGAGCTCGGCTGGGCGATCCGCGGCAAGTCCTGAGCCGGATCGCCGTGCGCACCCATCGCAAAAAGCACGGACGCCCGCGCGGGGCGGGCGTCCGGAGGGATCGGGTTGCCGGCGGCCCCGCCGGCGTGCGGCCTCACTTCGCCTCGTTGGGCAATGCAGGCTTCTCGCCGGGGGCGGCGCCGGAGGTGAGCGGCTTGCCTTCCACCACGGCCTTGCCCGACTTGGCCGCACCCGCCTTCGGCGCGGCGGCCTTCGGAGCCCCGGTGCCGCCGGTGCGCGGCGCCGAGGTGTCCGCGGGCACCTGCGTGTCCATCGGCTTCATCGTCAGCGGGTCGCGCAGCGGGATGTCCGTGCGCTGGCCGCCGAAGAAGTCCTTCATCGACGCCCGGCCGCCCTGGTCGCCCGGGGCGATGCCGTCCCACTTGCCGACGACCAGCACGACCATGTCGTCGAACGTCAGGTACTTCTTGGCCACGCGCTGCACGTCCTCGGCGGTGACCTTCTGGATGTTCGCGCGGTAGTTCTGCCAGTAGGCCGGGTCGCGGCCGGTCCACTCGTCGTCGACGAAGAGCCCCATGACCGCGTCCTTGCTGGCGAACGACTGCGGGAACGCCTCGACGAAGCTCTTCTTCGCGACGTCGAGTTCCTCGGCGCTGACCGGCTCGCGCTGCATGCGGCCGAACTCGTCGCGCATCAGCTTGATCGCCAGTGCGACCGTGGGGTTCTTCGACTCGAACGCGCCCGCGAAGACGCCGGGGTACCACGTGCCGGCGCTCATGCCGCTGCCGACGCTGTAGGCCAGGCCCTCGTTCGAGCGGATGTTCTTCATCAGCCGGCTGGTGAACCCGCCGCCGCCCAGGATCTCGTTCATCACCTCGCAGGCGTAGAAGTCGGGGTCGTCGCGCGTGATGCTGCGGCGGCCGACGCGCACCTTGCCCTGCGGGATGTCCTTCTCGACGTGGTAGACGCCGGGCTTGATGACGGCCGTCGGCGCGGGCGGGTTTGGCACCGCCTCTCCCTTCTTCCAGCCGTCCATCGCCTTCTCGAGCTTCTGCGCCATCTCGTCCGGGTCGAAGTCGCCCGTGACCGAGATGATGACGTTGCCCGGGTGGATCAGGCGCGCGTGCTGCTCGGCCAGCTTCTCCGCCGTGACCGCGTCCCAGCCGGCCTTGGTCGGCTGGGCGGACTCGGCGCTGTCCTCGCCGTAGACCAGGTTGGACCACTCGCGGCCCAGGATCGCGGCCGCGTCGTCGTTGCGCTGCTTCATGCCCTCGACCGCCTGCCCGCGCAGGACATCCAGGCGCGCCTTGTCCCAGCCGGGATTGCGCAGCATGTCGAAGAAGAGCGCCAGGCTCTCGTCCATGTTGGACTTCAGCGTGTTCATCGACGCGGGGATCGCGTTGCGGGAACCGCCGCCGCCGCGCCGCCCGCCGCCGCCGCCGAAGCCGACGTTGGTGGCCAGGAAGTCGAGCTTCTCGTCCATGTCCGCCGGCGAGACGGTCTTGGTGCCGCCGGTGCGCATCATGGCGGCCATCGCCGCGGTCAGGCCCGGGATGTCCTTCGGGTCCATCCAGCCGCCGCCCTTGAAGGTCAGCGTCAGGTTGACCAGCGGGAACTCCTTGCTGGGCGCCATGTAGACGACGGTGCCGTCCTTCAGCGTCCGGCGGAAGTCCGCGGCCTTGGGCGGGGTGAAGTCGAGCGCCTTGAACTGGATCTCCTCGGGGCGCTTGGGAAGGTCCTCGGCGCTCGCCGTGCCCGCAAGGAGCGCGGCGGCCGTGGCCAGGATGATGGTGGTGTTCTTCATCGGTGTGTCTCCGTGTGTGTGCGTCTGTGGTGCGGGAAGCAGGTCAGTCCTTGTCCAGCTCCGCCATGCGGGCCTTGATCTTCTTGACCATGAACTCCAGCATGGGCTTCATCTGCGGCGGGACCTGCTCGGCCTGCTGCTCCATCATCTGGAGCATCTGCTTCAGGTTGTCCTCGTTCGTCTCCTGCGCGATCTGCGCCGCGGCCTGGCGGGCGCGGGCCTGCATCGGCGCGGGCAGGGCGGCCAGCTCGGGATCGACCGCCACCGGCGCCGTCGCCTTGCGGGTGAAGACGGCGACCGAGCGGTTGGTCTTGTCGAAGTACTGGTTCGCGACGCGCTTGATGTCGTCGGCGGTCACCGCCTGGATCTTGGCGGCCTCCTTGTTGATCTCGCTCCAGTCGCCCATGGCCTCGGCCTGCGCCAGCTGGATGAGCAGGAAGAAGTTGTTCTGCAGGCGGCGGTAGCTGTCGGCCATCGCCTGGTTCTTGACCTTCTGGAGCTCCTTCTCGTCGACGGGCTCCGTCTGCAGCTTCTTGAGCTCCGCGTACCAGGCATCCTCCAGCTGCTGCGGCGTGCTCTCGCCCTTGGTCTCGGCGCTGAAGGAGTAGAGGCCCGCGTACTTGCGGCTCTCCTGCTGCGCGCTGGCGCCCGAGGCGATGCCCGAGCCCTCGACCATGTCCTTGTACAGTCGGCCCGTGCGGCCGTTCAGGATGCTGGACATCACGTCCAGCGGGTAGCTGTCCTTGTGCTGGAAGGGCACGGTGTGGTACCGGATCTCCACCTGCGGCTGCGTCTCGGCCTCGGCGTACATGCGCTGCTCGGCGCCCTGCTTCATCTCCAGCGTCACCATCGGCGTGGGGGCCTGCTTGCCGGCCTCCAGGCGGCTGAAGTACTTCGTGATGGTCGCCTTCGCCGCGGCCGGGTCGAAGTCGCCGACCACGATGCCGACGAGGTTGTTCGGGCGGTAGAAGGTGTTCCAGTACTTGAGCGCCTCCTCCATCGTGTAGCTGTTCAGGTCGCTGGTCCAGCCGATGACCGGCCACGAGTAGGGGCTCGACATCCAGAACATGCTGTCGAACTGCTCCTGGAACACGCCCGTCGGGGTGCTCTCGGTGCGCAGCCGGCGCTCCTCGTGGACGACGTCGCGCTCGCTGTAGAACTCGCGGAACACGCTGCCGTTCAGGCGGTCGCTCTCCATCCACGCCCACAGCTCGAACTTGTTGGCCGGGACGTTGATGAAGTAGAAGGTCAGGTCGTAGCTGGTGAAGGCATTCATGCCCGTCCCGCCGGCCTTGGTGTAGACCTGGTCGAACTCGTCCTTCAGGATCGTCGAGAGCGCGGACTGCTGGTCCTTCAGGCGCTTCGCCTGCGCCTCCATCGAGGCCTTCTTCTGCTTGCCGGCCTCGGTCGAGGCGTCGGCCTTGGCGATCTCGGCCTCGAGCTTCTTGATCTCGTCGTCGCCCGCCTTGCCCTGCTGCTCGTCCATGAGGGTCTTCAGCTCGGCGCGCATCGCGGCCAGCGCGGGCGTGTCGTTCTTCGGGTTCCAGGGGTCGTCGATCTCGCCCTTGAAGAAGCGCGCGTACTGCTCGCCCCACGTCATCGCGTTGATCTTGTCGCGCAGCTCCTTCTGCCGGGCGCGGTACTCCGCGTCGCGCTTCGGGTCGCGGGTGCCGATCGTGTCGGTGCCCTTGAACATCATGTGCTCGAAGAAGTGGCTGATGCCGGTGATGCCCGGGCGCTCGTTCACCGAGCCGACCTTCGCCAGCCAGCCGGCGGCGATGGTGTTGGGCTGGTCGGAGCGGGGGACCAGGAGGAACTTCATCCCGTTGGGCAGGGTGAAGATCTCGGGGGCCACCTGCTGCGCCATGGCCGCTGGGGCGATGGCGAGGGTGGCGACGAGCACGTGTGCGAGCGTGGCAAGGCGCATTCGGGGTCTCCGTGTCGGTGCGTGGGGCGCGGTTTCGGGACCGGCGCCGGGGAGGGAGAAGGCTACTCCGCCGAAAGAAGGAAGGTCCGGGTTTGGAATACGTCCGTTGCGGGCTATCGTTGGGCCATGCCCCACGCCCACCGCCCCGTTCTCGGACGCGTCGGGCGATCGAGCCGTTGGATCGCCCTCGCTGCGGCCTGCGCCTGCTCCG
>CANHFL010000163.1 GCA_947459855.1 Planctomycetaceae bacterium
GCTCGACCAGCCAGCGGCCGTCCGGCTGCCGGCGCACCTCGAAGTGCCAGCGCGTGGGGATGGCGGCGGCCGTGCCGGCGATGTCGGTGCGGCAGCCCAGGATCACCGCGCCACGGTCGGCGTCCAGCGTGGAGAAGTCCAGCTCGGTGATCGCGTTGCGCTCGATGCGGTTGCGCGTGACCAGCCGCTCGGCGGTGCGCATGAGCTGCTCGATGTCGTCGCCGGGCGCCTGGGGGCCGCCGTAGTGCATGGATGCGTCGTCCGCGAAGGCGGCGCGGATGCCGGACATGTCGGCGCCCACCGCGGCGTCCACCAGCATGCGCACGGCCTGCGCGGCGTGCTCGCCGGGCGAGGTGACGAACGACGCGAGCACCAGGGTGCCCGCCGCCGCCAGCAGGAGCAGCACGCCGGCCAGGATCGGCTTCGCACGCTCGTTGCGCGCGCCCCACCACGCCAGCACCGCCGCCGCCAGCAGCAGGGGCGCGGCGAGCGTCCACGGGCTCTCGCAGAAGAGCCGCGTCAGGATCGGGGAAGCGGGGAGTTCGACATCCATCGCGCGCACTGCGTAGCCTAGGGCGCGATGGCAGTCGCGTCCCCGTCACCTGCAGGCATCGCCGATCTCTCCGGCGCGTGCCGCGGTGCGCTCGGGATCCTGGCGGCGGACGGACCCTCGCTCGCGGCGGCGATCCCGCTGCTGGCGGACCCCGGGCCGCGGCCCAACTACCTGGTGGCGGCCACCGCGACCGCGCTGCGACCGCTGGCTGCGGCCGGCGTGGCGCCCGACGCCGTCGTGCTGGGCGTGGACGAGCCCGACCTGGAGGCGCTGCTCGGGGACCTGCCCGCGGACCTGCTGCGCGGCACGACGCTCTTCGCCCCCGCGGTGCTGGAGGAGCCCGTGCGCCGCTGGTGGAGCGGCCCGCTGCGGCTGACCGGCGAGGGAAGCGGCGACGCCGAGGCGTACGGGTCGCTGGGCGCGGGCCGTGCCGAGGAGCGCGCGCACCGCCTGCTGCGCCACGTGGGCTGCGACCCGGTGGCGCTGGTGGGCGTTGACCCGCTGGGCGTCGACGGCGTGTGGCATGCCCGCGGCGGCGCGCTGGACGCGGCGTGGAGCGCGCAGCTGAACCCGTTCCTGACGGTCGCCTCGCTCGAGTGGCGCCTGGGCACCGCGCGGCGCGACCAGCACGACGCGGCCATGCGGCGCGTGAAGGCGTTCGTGAGCGCGGACCGCGACGCGGGGCTGCGCGTCATCGACGCGGGCGGCGGGCTGATCGCCGAGGCCGTGGACATGCCGCTGCGCGAGGTGCTGCGCCGCCACGCGGTGGTGCGCATGCCGCTGCCGCTGCCGAAGCGCGTGCGCACGGCGGTGCTGCCGCGCGTGGAGGTGCTTGAACGCCGCGCCGCTCCGATGTGCGCGATCGTCGTGGCCGACGACGCGGTGGGCGGCACCGGCGTGGTGCGGCACCTGGACAGCGAGTTCGGCGGTCGCAGCGTGCTTTCACGCACGGTGGAGCGCGTGGCGTCCTCGCCGGCGGTGGAGCGCGTGGTGGTGGTGACCGACGCGCCGCAGCAGGTGGGCGCGGCGCTGGCCGGGCACCGCGCGCGCGTGCCGGTCGAGATCGACGCGGTGGACGGCGCGCTGCGCGGGCCCGAGGCGCACGCGATCGCGGTGAGCCGGCTGTGGGCGGAGTCGTCGTGGGGCGGCGGCATCGGCGGCACGACGGTGTTCGACGAGATGCTGGCCCCGCGCGCGATCGCGGCGGCGCTGGAGTCGCGGCGGCTGGACGGCGCGATCGTCGTGGGCGCCGACTGGCCGCTGGTGCTGGTCGACGGGCCCGCGGGGATCGCGGGCGTGGCCGCGCGCTTCGACGCGATCGGCCGGCGCGGCGTGGTGTTCGGCGACGGGCCGCCGGGACTCTCGCCGTGCTGCGTGGGGATTGACGCCGCGCGGTTCCTGGGCGAACGCGGCCCGGGCGCCACGGTGGGCGCGATGGCCGGCCTGCGCGGGCGGTGGTCGTACGACCTGCGCAGCGCGCCGCGCTGGGTGGTGCACGCGCCGTTCGCGGCGCGCATGGCCACGGTTCGCGCGGTGTTCGACTCTCCGCGCGCCAAGCTGCGCCTGCGCCGCGGCATCGAACCGCTGCTCCCCGAGCAGGCCGGGGCCGCGCCGGGCTGGGAGGAGATCGTGCCGGCGCTCGAGCGGCAGTACGCGGTGCTGCCTTCATTCGCGCCGCAGCACCTGCTGGTGGAGCTCTGCACCGGCCGCGCCGGCAGCGGGTCGGCCAGCCCGCATCGCTACGGATCCGTGCAGCGGCCGCCGATGACGTACGCGCTGCTCGAGCGCATCCTGGCGCAGGTGGCCGAGGCGCGCGACGTGGTGATCAGCTTCGCCGGCATGGGCGACCCGCTGCGCCACCCTGAGCTGCCGACGTTCATCCGCATGGCGAAGCAGGCCGGCGTGCGCGCCGTGCACGTGCGCACCGAGCTGCTGGCCCCGATGGGCGCGATCGAGGCGATGGTCGCGGCCGGCGTGGACGTCGTCAGCGTGGAGCTGCACGCCGCGTGCGCAGGCACGTACCGCGCAACGATGGGATTCGACCGCTACGAGGACGCGCTGGGCAACGTGCGCAGGCTGCTGGAGCGCCGCCACGCGCCGGCGGGCTGCGACCCGGACCTCTTCGGGCTGCCGTTCGTGGTGCCGCGCATGCAGCGGCGCGCCGAGACGGTGGCGGACCTGGCGGCGTTCGCGCAGGAGTGGGGGCACCTGGGAACCGCCGTGCTCGAGGCGCCGACGTTCACGCTGGTGGACGGCGAGGTCGCCACGCCGCCCGACCGCCTGGCGGATGCCGCGAACCCGCCGCGCGCGCAGCGTCGCGAGCTGTGGCGGCGCATGAAGGTGCTGGCCGACGGCAGCGTGCCCGTGGCCGAGTGCGACCTCCTGGGCGTGACCAGCGTGGGGTCGCTGCAGCGGATGCCCGTGGTGGACGCCTGGCGCGAGGTGGTGGCCCGCCGGCGCCAGCTGCGCCGCGAGCAGGGGGTGGGCACCCCCGAACTCCGCACCCGGACGCCCTGACGGCCTAGGATTCCGCCGCGATGCACGACGCGGACGACGTGGACTACGACCAGCCGATCGCGCTGTTCCCGCTGCCCAGCGTGACGCTGCTGCCGCACGCGCTGCAGCCGCTCCACATCTTCGAGCCGCGCTACCGCCAGATGGTGGTGGACGCGGTGGGCGACGCGGACGGCGCCGACCTGATGCAGGCCGCGCCCATCGCGATGGCGACGTTCGCGGGGCAGCGCTGGCGCACGAACTACGCGGGCGCGCCGCCGCTGCGGCCGGTGGTGTGCATCGGGCGCATCGTGCAGCACCAGGCGCTGGACGACGGGCGCCACAACATCGTGCTGCACGGCGTGGCGCGCGCGCGGATCGTGCGCATGCTGGAGCCGGACGGGCGGCGCCTGTACCGCATGGCGGCGCTGGAGCCGCTGGAGCGCCCGCTGGCGCCGCGGCCCGCGATGCGCCGCGCGCGCGAGGCGCTGGTGACGCTGCTCTCCGGCCCGCGCCTGCAGCGCATGGAGCCGGCGCGCCAGCTGCTGGAGTGGTTCAACCGCCCCGACGTCCCCGTGCACGCCGCGGTCGAGGTCGCGGGCAGCGCGCTGATCCGTGACCTGGAGGTGCGCTACCGCCTGCTCTCGGAGGTCGACGCCTACCGCCGCGCGGGCATCGTGCGCGACGAACTGGTGGCGCTGGACCGCCTGCTGGGCTCGGCCGAGGCGCAGCACCCCGAGGAGTGGCCCCGCGGGATCGGCCTGAACTGAGCGCACGGGGCGCCCGTGCCGGGGTAGCCTTCCCCCCGTGGACAGGACGATCCGCCCCAGACGCAGGATGCGCGCCGCCGCGGCCACCGCGGCGCTGGCCGTGCTGCTTGCCGCCGGGGCGGCGCACGCGCAGGTCGAGGGCGTCCCCATCACCGGCGACCGTCTTGGCGGGTTCGTGCTGCCGATCGAGCCGGGCAACTGGCCGCTGACGCTGCGCGCCACCAGCGCGTGGACCTGGAAGGTGGACAGCACCCAGCGCGTCTTCCTGAGCGGCAAGGTCAATGTCCAGCTGGCGGCCTACGACTTCTACGCCGACTCGGCGGTGCTGTGGATCGAGCGCATCCCGAGCGCGAAGGGCGTCGTCACGCAGCTGGCGCTCTGGTTCCCCGAGACCAGCGAACCGACGAAGGCCGCCGGCCTGGGCGCGGGCGGCAGCAACCTGTTCGTCACCGCCAGCACGCTGGGCGACGTCACGCTGCGCGCGGTGCTGGTCGAGCCCAAGGAGCCGACCCGCACCGGCGACCTGCTGCCCCGCGCCGAGGCGCGCCTGACCGCGTACCTTCGCACACTGGCCGAGCGCCCGCCGGCGCTGCAGACGCAGCC
>CANHFL010000164.1 GCA_947459855.1 Planctomycetaceae bacterium
GGGCGGCCAGCACCTGCTCGTAGAACGCGGCGGCCTCGGCCTGGCGCGCGGGGTCGGCGCGGATCGCGCGCGCGACGCCGGCCGCGGCGGCCTGCAGCGCGGGATCGGCGTCGAAGGCACGGCGGTAGAGCCGCTCGGCCTGGGGCATCTCGTGGAGTGCGGCGTGCAGGAACGCGCGCTGCAGGTCGATGCGCGGCTGCGCGAAGGCGAACGGCGAGATGCCCTCGGGGATGGCGGAGGCGCGCGCGTACCACGCGAGCGCGGCGCGCGCGTCGGCGGCGCGCGCGGGCGGCAGGTCCATCGGCGCCTCGGAGAAGACGACCTCGGCGGGAACCTCGACGCGGGCGTCGAGCTGCATCGCGCGCCAGGTGATGGCGTTCAGCGCGGCGACCCACGCGATGCACGCCAGCATCGCCGCGGACGCGGCAAGCCACGCCCAGCCCGCGGGCGCGATGCGGCCCGCGACGCGCAGGCGGTGGCCGTGGAAGGCGACGTTCGCGTCGCGCAGCGTGCGCCACGCCTTCCACGCGATGAACGCCGCGCAGGCGGTGATGCCCGAGGCGAAGAGGAGAGGCACGCCGAGCAGCGTGCCGCGCGCGGCCAGGAGCGCGGCCAGCGCGACCAGCGCGATGCCGATCTCCTCGGCGAGCGTCAGGTCGTAGCGCCGCGAGGCGGCTTCGGCGGCGCGCGAGCCGGCGCGGTCGATCGCGATCGCCGGCTTGCCCATGCCGAAGCGCAGCGCCTGGTTCGGGCAGACGCTCACGCAGTCCATGCACTTCATGCAGCCGGGGTCGACGACCATGCCGAAGTCGCGGATCTCCTCGTGCACGCGCACGTTGCTGGTGCACACGGCGGTGCAGTGCCCGCACTGGTGGCAGCGGTCGTGGTCGACGACGATGCGGAACGGCGCCAGTTCCTCGGCGGGCGCGAAGAAGCCGCCGTAGGGGCAGCCGTAGGTGCAGTAGCCCTTCGAGCCGAGGAGCCACACGACCAGCACGCCGCTCACCAGGAGGAACGGGATGCCCATCGCCCAGCCCGGGAAGGTGGCCCAGAAGTCGGTGGTGGTGAAGTGCGTCGTGAAGCCGGGCCAGCGCAGGTCCGGCTGCACCCATGGCGCCACCGCGAAGCGGTACAGGATCGGCCACGCGAACATGTAGAGCGCAAGCGCCAGCGGCAGCCAGAGGAGGAGCCGCGAACGGAACGGCTTCGGGCGGATGCCGGCGCGAGCGAGGGCCCACGCGGTGGCGTCCTGCACCGCCACCCAGTGGCAGCCCCAGCCGCAGAACCAGCGGCCCAGGATCGCCGTCGAGACGAGCGCCGCGGCGAAGAAGACCGCGCCCACGGTGACGATGCCGTCCTTCGCCGTCTGCATCGACTCGCTGGGCTCGATCGGGGCGAGCGTCGTGCCGAATGCCAGCCACTGCACCACGTGCAGGCCCATGAACAGCCACACGCCCGCCAGGACCAGCGCGCGCAGGCGGCCGGTGCGGCGCGACCCGAATGCCGCACGGCGGCCGGGCGTGGGCAGCACCGGCAGCGGAATGCTCCCCGCCGCGGGGGCGGTCTGCTTCGCATCGTGGCGCGGGTCGCAGGAGGCCATCGGGAGCGGATCGTAGTCCTATACTCGGCCCACCACGAAGCACGCATGGAACGCGACCTCTACGAGCTCCTCGGCGTCAGCAAGTCGGCCAGCGCCGACGACCTGAAGAAGGCCCATCGCAAGATGGTGCGCCAGTACCACCCCGACGTGAACAAGGAACCCGGCGCGGACAAGAAGTTCGCCGAGATCCAGGAGGCGTACGACGTCCTCTCGGACCCCGAGAAGCGGAAGCTGTACGACCAGTTCGGCATCGCGGGCGTGAAGGCCGGTCCGGTGGGCGGCGGTGCGGGCCCGGGCGGTGCCGGCGGCGCGGGCGGTCCCTTCGGCGGCGGCAGCCCGTTCGGCGGCCAGGGCGGCGCTGGATGGCAGGGCGTCGATCCCGAGACGTTCGAGGAGATCTTCGGCGGGATGTTCGGCGGACGCGGCGGGCGCGGGGCACGCGGCGGGCGTGCGCGCGGCGCGGGCTTCGGGGGCTTCGGCGACGACGAACCGCAGGTGCAGCGCGGCGCCGACCACGAGGTCAAGGAGACGATCGACTTCACCACCGCGGCGCGCGGCGGCACGCGCAGCTTCACGGTGAACGGGCAGAACATCGAGGTGCGCATCCCCGCCGGCATCGCCGACGGCGCGAAGCTGGCGGTGCGCGGCAAGGGCGCGGGCGGCGCGCACGGCGGGCCGGCGGGCGACCTGATCATCCACGTGAAGGTGGCCGCGCACCCGTGGATCCGGCGCGACGGCGACGACCTGCTGATGGACGTGCCGCTGAGCGTGGCCGAAGCCGCGCTGGGCACCACGGTCCGCATACCGCTGCTCGAGGGCAGCGTGAGCATGAAGGTGCCGGGCGGCGTGCGCAGCGGGCAGAAGCTGCGCGTGAAGGGCAAGGGCATCGCGCGCGCGAAGGCGGATCCCGGAGACTTCTACGCCGTGCTGCAGATCGAGGCGCCCAAGGACCTGGACGCCGCGCAGCGGAAGCTGCTCGAGGAGCTCGCGGCCACCCTGCCCTGCCCGCGCACCGGGCCGGCGTGGGAGGCGTGAGGCACGGCGCGCGTGCGCCGGGTGCGCGCGGCGCTCAGTTGCCGCCGCCGTAGCGGCGACGCGTGTCGAGCACCAGCCGGTGGACCTCGTCCGGCCGGGCGACCATCACCCACGCGGCGTCCCACGGGCCCTCGGGGCGCGTCGAGAAGGTGATCGTGCCGGTGCGCAGCAGGCGGTCGGTGCCGTTGCGCGCCAGGTCGATGCGCTTGAGCGCGCGCAGGCTGCTGACGAAGACCGTGGGCGAGGCGACGCCGCGGCGACGGATCACGCGGCGGTCGGTCAGGACGTACCAGCGCGAGGACCAGTCGAGGATCGCCGCCGCCACGCGCACCAGGACGAGCGCGGCCCCGACCTGCAGGATCGACGCGCCCCACGGCAGGCCGGCGGCACCTGCGGCGGCCGCACCCAGCACCGTGATGGCGACGATCAGCGCGACCAGGCGCGCCGCGCGCAGCGGCACGTACCAGGGGCTTGGGCGCCAGATGCCGACGATGATCTCGTTGGGCTCCAGGATCGCCGCGGCGAAGAGCGGGATGCCCGCGGCGTCCACCGCGACGGCCGCGAAGCGCGACTCGCCGGCGCCCGGCTGGGTCACGCGCGCCCCTCGGGGTGCAGCACCCGCACCTCGGGCAGGTTGCGGAAGCAGCCGTCGTAGTCCAGGCCGAAGCCGACGACGAACTCGTCGGGGATGTCGAAGCCCACGAACTCGCAGGGCGTGGACATCGCGGGCGGGATCGTCTTGCGCAGCAGCACCGCGGTGGCGAACCACGCGGGGCGCTGCGCCATGAACTGCTCTCGCAGGAAGTTCAGCGTGCGGCCCGAGTCCAGGATGTCGTCGACCACCAGCACGCGGCGGCCCTTCAGGTTGCCGGGCAGGTCGCCCAGCGGGCGGATGCCCTGGCTGGTGGTGCTGGTGCCGGGATAGCTGCTGATGGTGGCCAGCGTGATGCGCATGCGCACGGGCATGCAGCGCACCAGGTCGGCCGCGAAGATGAACGCACCGGTCATCACCGGGATCAGCACGATGTCGTCGTCGCCGTCGCCGGCCGCGGCCACGATCTGGCGCGCGAGCTCGGGGATGCGACGGGCGATCTGGTCGTTCGAGACGACCACGCGGCCCAGCGCGGCGCGCGCGGCGGGCGAGTCCCGGTGCGTGCCCATCAGGCACCCCCCTGCAGCTTCGCGACGATGCGCTCGTTGACCGTCTTGGCGTCGGCCTTGCCGCCCGCCAGCTTCATGACCGCGCCGACCAGCCGGCCGACCGCGGCCGTCTTGCCCGCGCGGACGTCGGCGGCGGGCTGCGGGTTGGCGGCGATCGCCTGGTCGATCCATCCGTCGAGCGCCGCGTCGTCGCGCACCACCAGGAGGCCGTGCCGCTCGGCGGCGACGCGCGGATCGTCGCCGGTGCCGGCCAGGTGGCCGACCAGCGCGTCCACGTTCTGCGCGCCAAGCGCCCCGGCGTCGCGCAGCGCCAGGATGCCGGCGACCTGCGCCGGGGCGAGCCCCGCCTCGTGCACGCCGACGCCCAGCTCGTTCGCGCGCTTGGCCAACTGGTTCAGCAGGAACTTCCCGGCCGCGTAGCCGGCCTTAGCGTCGCCGCCGGCCGCGGCCGCGCATGCCTCGAAGAAGAGGCACGCGTCGCGGTCGTCGACAAGCGCGCCGGCGTCCTTCTCCTCGAGGCCCCACGCGACGTAGCGCGCGCGGCGCGCCATCGGCAGCTCGGGAAGCTCGGCGCGGACCTTCGCGAGCCACGCGTCGTCGACCACCACCGGCACC
>CANHFL010000165.1 GCA_947459855.1 Planctomycetaceae bacterium
GCAGACGTTCGCCGGGCGGCCGATCGAGGTCGAGATCGACGCTCGCGACCTGCGCGGCGGCGACAAGCTGTGGCAGTGGGTCAAGAAGGGCGTGCCCGTGCGCGTCGAGGTGGGGCCCCGCGACATCGAGCAGGGCGCCGTCTTCGTGGCGCGCCGCGACCGCGGCACGAAGGACAAGGCCGCGATGCCGCGCGACGCGTTCGTGCAGGGCGCGGCCGCGATGCTGCAGGAGATCCAGGACGGCCTCTTCGCGCGCGCCAAGGCGTTCCGCGACGAGCACACGAAGCGGATCGACACCAAGGCCGAGTTCGAGGCGTTCTTCACCCCGAAGCGCCAGGGCGACGACAACTCGCCGGCCGAGATCCACGGCGGCTTCGCGCTGGCGCACTTCTGCGGCGACGCGAAGGTCGAGGCCGAGGTGAAGGACCGCCTGGGCGTCACCATCCGGTGCATCCCGCTGGACGCCCCGGAGGAGCAGGGAGCGTGCGTCATCACCGGCCGGCCCAGCTCGCGGCGCGTGGTGTGGGCGAAGTCGTACTGAGCAACATCCGATAACAACCGCTGTGGGCAGCGTTCGCCATCGGCGACCGCCGCCCACGCGGGTTTTTCGAGGCGTTTTCCCTCCAGCCGTTCGCCCTGCCCCGGAATGCGGGGCATAGTTCCGTGTCGGCCCCGCCCTTCGGCAGGTTGCCCGGCATGGTCTCAAGAAGGTCGAGAGAGGAAAAGGACATGCGCGCCATCGCTTTTGGGATCGCCACCGCTGCTTGCGTCGCCGCCTCGGCGTCCGCGGGCCTCGTCAATCCGCTCATTCCCGGCTGGGCTGGCCAGCCCCAGACGCAGTTCGCCTCGTGGGAGAGCTTCACGCAGGCCGGCGGCGGCGCCAACCTGCCTGACCAGGCGGGTTCCGCGGCGTATTCGCTGATGAACTACTCCTCGGGTGCCTTCATCACGGGTTCCGGCAACATCTACGGTGCCGGCTCGCCGCTCTTCATCATGATCATGGGCGGCACTCTGGGCAACTCGGTCACCCCGAAGGAGGTGGTGATGAACGTCGCCACCGCCGGATCGGTGCTCAATCCCTCGAGCGTGCGGCTCTGGCTGTTCGACAACGCGGGCAACTTCGGATTTGCAGCCCCGACGACCTCCGAGCTGCGCGCCGACGCTCCGTCGCCGCCGCAGGGCAGCGCGCAGACCTGGGCCTTCACCTGGTCGATCGCCAACCCGACGTTCGTCGCAACCGGCTTCCGCCTCGAGTTCCTGGCGTCCGCAGCGAACATGTCGCTGGACGCGGTGCGCGTCGACATGAACTACATCCCGGCTCCCGGTGCATTCGCGCTGCTGGCCGGCGCGGGCCTCCTGGCCAGCCGCCGCCGCCGCGCGAACTGATCGGGCAATCCAAGCCACGCCTCCGCCCGTGTGCCTCGCGCAGCGGGCGGTTCTTCTTTTCGGGACCGTGGCGCGTTTCCCCGGAATGCGGCCCCGCCGGAGACCAGCGCCGTGATCCTGCACGGACGAGCCGGGAACCGCCGTGCCCCGTCGTGTATCCCATGTGGCAAGGAGACACGCGCCATGCTCTTCCGCCAGGTCACGGACCCCAAGCTCGCCCAGTACGCCTACCTCATCGGCTGCCAGCGCACCGGCGAGGCCATCGTCTTCGACCCCGAGCGCGACGTCGACCGGTACGTCCAGATCGCGGCGAAGGAAGGGCTGAGGATCGTGGCCGTGGCCGAGACCCACATCCACGCGGACTTCCTGAGCGGCGCGCGCGAGCTGGCCGAGCGCGTGGGTGCGCACGTCTACGTGGGCTGCGAGGGCGGTCCCGACTGGCAGTCGAAGTGGGTCGGTCCGTACAGGCACACGCTTCTCAAGGACGGCGACGCCTTCAAGGTCGGCAACATCGCCTTCCAGGCGGTGCACACCCCGGGCCACACGCCAGAGCACGTCAGCTACCTGGTGACCGACGTGGGCGGCGGTGCGTCCGCGCCGATGGGCATGATCACCGGCGACTTCGTCTTCGTCGGCGACCTGGGCCGCCCGGACCTGCTGGAGAGCGCGGCCGGGGTGCAGGGCGTCGCCGACCCGAGCGCGCATGCGCTGTGGCGCAGCGCGTCGAAGTTCGTGAGGCTGCCGGGACACCTGCAGGTCTGGCCGGCACACGGCGCGGGCAGCGCGTGCGGCAAGGCGCTCGGCGCGATCCCGCAGTCGACCGTCGGCTACGAGGTGGCCAACAGCCCCGCGCTGAGGCTCGTGGGCGACGAGGCGGCGTTCGTGAAGGACATCCTGTCGGGCCAGCCCGAGCCGCCGCTCTACTTCGCGCGCATGAAGGCGCTGAACCGCGACGGCGTGCCCGTGCTGGGAACCCTGCCGAAGCCCGAGGTCGTTACCGACCTGCAGGCGCGCGCGGCTGAGTTCGAGCGCCCGGGCACCGTGGTCGTCGACCTGCGCCCCTGGGCCGCGTTCCGCGACGGGCACCTGCCCGGCGCGCTGCACTCGCCAGCCGGCAAGATGCTGCCGATGGTCGTCGGCTCGTACGTGAAGCCGGAGGAGCGCATCGCGCTGGTCTGCGAGCCCGCGATGGCCGAGGAGATCATCCGCGACCTGGTGCGCATCGGCTACGACCGCTACGTGGCGGTGATCCCGCCGGCGTCGGTGGCCACGGCGCCCAAGCTCGAGACCACCCCCGAGATCACCGTGCAGGAACTCGAGGCCGCCACGGAGACCGGCGCGTTCGTGCTGGACGTGCGCGGCGCGGCCGAGCACGCTCTGGGCGGCGTCGCGGGCGCCACGAACATCGCGTACACGCGCCTGGCGCCGCGCCTGTCCGAGGTGCCGCGCGGCAGCCGCGTCCTGGTGCATTGCGCGCTGGGCGGGCGGTCTGCGGCGGCCACGGCGATGCTGCGGCGGCTGGGCTACGACGCGGCGAACGTCGCGGGCGGGTTCGAGGCGTGGAAGAAGGCCGGCCTGCCGGTCAGCGCACCGAAGGGCGGCTGCGTGCCGTGCTGCGGCGGGTCGTGCAAGTCGGCGCCGGGTGCGGCCACGTCGACCGCGGCGCGCGCCTGACGCGCCGTTCCCTGGACCCCGACACACGGCGCCATCGACGATGGACCACCTCACGGTCGAGATCGTCGGTGGAGCGCTCGTCGGGCTTTCGCTCGGGCTGGTTGGCGCCGGCGGCGCGATCCTCACGGTGCCGATCTTCGGCGCGCTGCTGGGTCATCCAGCCAAGCAGGCGTTCCTGGAGGCCGTGGCGGTCACTGGTGCCGTGTCGGCGATCGCGGGCACGCGCGCCGCGTTCGGGCGGATGGTGGACTGGCGCCAGGTGGCGCTCTTCGGCATCCCGGGTGTCGTGGGTGCGATGGCGGGCGCGCCCGTGGCGGCGCGCATGCCGGCCGCGCTTCAGGTGGCTCTCTTCGCGCTGCTGGCGGCAGCCGCCGGCTGGCGAATGTGGGTGTCCGCTGCGACCGATTCGGGCGCGCCGCGCACTGCTCCCGTGAGGAAGCCCGTGCGGACGGTCGTGGCGGGGTTCGTCCTGGGCGTGCTGACGAGCATCCTGGGCGTCGGCGGCGGGTTCATCCTGATCCCGGCGCTGGTGCTGCTCGAGGGGCTTGCGATGCCGCGCGCGGTGGCGACCAGCCTGGTGGTGATCGCGATCAACGCCGGCGCGTCGCTCGCCGGTGCACAGCTATCAGGTGCGATGGACCAGGCACTGCCCGTATGGCGCGCGGTGGCGATCGTCGCCGGCTGCGGCGTGGTCGGGTGCGAAGTCGGGCGCGCGCTCGGGACGCACCTGCCGCCCGCGGTGCTGCGCCGTGCCTTTGCGGCGGTGCTGCTGTGCGTGGCCGCGTTCATGCTCTGGCGGCAGTTCGACGCCACGCCTAATTAAAAGCGGCGCCGCACGTCTTGCAACGGGGCACCGCCATCGTGGGGGCTCGGCATGTCCGGCGGTTTGCGGCACACGCCGCACTCGCCGGGGATTTCCTACGCAGTCTTCGTGCAGCAGTTCGCCCCGGATGCACTCGCAGGTGCGGAATTGTTCCACGGCATCTTGGACAGGACCGTGCCCAAGGCACAGATCCCCGTGGCGCCCGCAAACAGCAGGCCGGCTCCCAGGAACGCGGTCCCGGCGATGAACGCGGGGTGGACGAACCATGCCAGCGCGCTGCAGACGAGACCGAGAACACCGACCACGATCATGACCTGCCGGACGATGGGCAGGGGCGCCTTGGCGTTGCGGCAGACGGGGAGCCCCGCACCGGCCCAGCCGATGATGCCGCCCTCGACGACGACGCAGTCGGACCGCCCGGCGCCGCGCAGGGCGGCGGCGACCTTGCCGGCGCGCCCGCCGCTGCGGCACATGATCAGCGTCTGGACCCCCGGCCGGGCCGCGGGGAAGTTCCCGAC
>CANHFL010000166.1 GCA_947459855.1 Planctomycetaceae bacterium
GAGGCGCGCGACGTGCTCTATCTCGGCCGGGGCGCCAACTACGCCATCGCGCTGGAAGGCGCGCTGAAGCTGAAGGAGATCTGCTACATCCACGCCGAGGGCTATGCCGCCGGCGAGATGAAGCACGGGCCGATCGCGCTGATCGACAAGGGCATGCCGTGCGTCTTCGTGGCCACGCGCAACAGCCAGTACGAGAAGGTGCTCTCGAACATCCAGGAGGTGCGCAGCCGCGGCGGCCACGTGATCGCGGTGGCCACCGAGGGCGACGAGCACATCCGCAGCATGGCCGAGGACGTCTTCTACGTGCCCGACGTCACGGAGATGCTGCAGCCGCTGGTGACGGTGGTGCCGCTGCAGCTGCTGGCGTACCACGCCGCCGTGATGCGCGGCAAGGACGTGGACAAGCCGCGCAACCTGGCGAAGAGCGTGACGGTCGAGTAACACGGAACCCGGTTCGCGCGGGAAACCGTGTCGACCGGGTTCATGTGCCCGTTCCAAGCAGGAACGCGGGCATTGGGCGGGTGAACCCGGTCAACCGGGTTGCGTGTTACTGAAACGTGAAGCTCTTCCCCGCGTAATCCACCTTCACCGTCGTTCCCGGCGGGCACTCGCCCTTCAGGATGCGCTCGGCCAGCGGGTTCTCCAGCCGCTGCTGGATCACGCGCTTCAGCGGGCGCGCGCCGAACTGCGGGTCGTAGCCCTCGTTCGCCAGCGCGTCCACCGCGGCCGGCGTCAGCTCCAGGCCCAGCTTGCGCTCCTCGAGCCGCTTGCGCAGGTTGCGCAGCTGGATCTCCACGATGCCGCCCAGGTCCTTCCGCGTCAGCTGGTGGAAGATTACCTTCTCGTCGATGCGGTTCAGGAGCTCCGGGCGCATGTGCTTCTTCAGCACGCCCATCACGTGCGCCTCGATCAGCGCGTCGTTCTCGCCCTTCTCGGTCATCTCCAGGATGGCCTGGCTGCCGATGTTCGACGTCATCACGATGATCGTGTTGGTGAAGTCCACCGTGCGGCCCTGGCCGTCGGTCAGGCGGCCGTCATCCAGCACCTGCAGCAGCACGTTGCTGACGTCGGGGTGCGCCTTCTCGAACTCGTCGAACAGCACCACGCAGTAGGGGCGCCGGCGCACGGCCTCGGTCAGGCGGCCGCCCTCCTCGTAGCCCACGTAGCCGGGGGGCGCGCCGATGAGCCGCGCCACGGAGTGCTGCTCCATGAACTCGCTCATGTCGATGCGCACCATGGCGTCCTCGGTGTCGAACAGGTACTCGGCCAGCGCCTTGCACAGCTCGGTCTTGCCGGTGCCCGTGGGGCCCAGGAACAGGAAGCTGCCGATCGGCCGGTTGGGCTCGCCCAGGCCGGCGCGGTTGCGGCGGATCGCCTCGCTCACGGCCTCGACGGCCTCGGGCTGTCCCACCACGCGGCGCTTCAGGTCGTCCTCGATGTGCAGCAGCTTCTGCCGCTCGCTCTCGACCAGCTTCGAGACGGGGATGCCCGTCCAGCGGCTGACCACCGCGGCGATCGCCTCGGCGTCGACGTCCTCCTTGACCAGCGTGTCGCCGCTGGCCAGGCGCTTCTTCAGGTTCTCCTGCGCCAGGGCCTGCTGGCGCTCCAGCTCCTTGATCTCGCCGTGCAGGATGCGCGCGGCCTTCTCGAAGTCGCCGGCGCGCTGGGCCTGCTCGGCCTCGAAGCGCTTCTGGTCGATCTGCGTGGCCGCGTTGTTCACCAGGTCCAGGTCCTTCTTCTCGGCCTGCCACTGGGCGGTGACGCGCGCGTCCTGCTCCTTCAGGTCGGCGATCTCCTTCTCGGTGCGCGCCAGGCGGTCCTTGCTCTCGGGGTCCTTCTCGAGCTTCAGCGCCTCGCGCTCCACCTCCAGCTGAATCAGCCGGCGGCGCACGGCGTCCAGCGCGCTGGGCATGCTGTCGTTCTCGATGCGCAGGCGGCTGGCGGCCTCGTCGACCAGGTCGATCGCCTTGTCGGGCAGGAAGCGGTCGGTGATGTAGCGCGCGCTCATCTGCGCGGCGGCCACCAGCGCGCCGTCCTGGATGCGCACGTGGTGGTGCGTGGCGTACTTCTCCTTGATGCCGCGCAGGATGGCGATGGTGTCGGCGACGCTGGGCTCGCCCACGTAGACGGGCTGGAAGCGCCGCTCGAACGCGGGGTCCTTCTCGATGTGCGTGCGGTACTCGTCCAGCGTGGTGGCGCCGATGGTGCGCAGCTCGCCGCGGCTGAGCGCGGGCTTCAGTAGCTGGCCCGCGCCGGGGCTGCCGGTGTTGGCGCCGGCGCTGACCACGGTGTGGATCTCGTCGATGAACAGGATGATGCGCCCGTCGGACGAGGCCACCTCGCGGATCACGGCCTTCAGGCGTTCCTCGAACTCGCCCTGGAACTTGGCGCCGGCCAGCAGCTGGCCCACGTCCAGCGCCACGATGCGCACGTCGCGCATCTGCTCGGGGCAGTCGCCGTTCACGATGCGCTGCGCCAGGCCCTCGACGACGGCGGTCTTGCCGACGCCGGGCTCGCCGATCAGCACGGGGTTGTTCTTGGTGCGGCGGCTCAGCACCTGCATGCAGCGGCGGATCTCCTCGTCGCGGCCGATGACGGGGTCGATCTTGCCCTGCCTGGCCTTGTCGGTGAGGTCGATGCCGTACTTCTTCAGCGATTCGTAGTTGCTCTCGGCGGTGGGGTCATTCACGTTGGTCACTCCGCTGGCGGCGCGGATCTCTTCGATCGCGCGGCGCAGCCTGCGTTCGTCGGCGCCCAGCGTAGACAGCACCTGCTTCGCGGGGCCGCCGGCGTTGGCAAGCGCCAGCAGCAGGTGCTCGGTGCTGACGTACGCGTCCTTCATCGCCTTCGCGGCGCGCTGCGATTCGGCCACCACGGCCTGCAGCGCGCTGCCCGGCGCGGCCGCGCTGCCCTGCACGGTGGGCAGGCGCTTCAGCTCGGCGTCGGCCACGTCGCGCACGCGCAGCGGCTGGAAGCCGGCGCGCTCGAGCACGCTGCCCGCGGTGCTGCGCGGGTCGGCCAGCAGCGCGGCAAGCAGGTGCAGCGGCGAGTACTCGCCATGGCTGCGGGTGTTGGCAAGGGCGGCGCCGGCCTGCAGGGCCTCCTGGGCGGCGTGGGTGTATTGGTCGTTGGGCATGTCCACGGCAGGGAGCAAACCGCGTGCCAGCGGGGGGCGGGAACGGGGCGGGGAATCACGGGCGTTTCGCAGCGGCGGCCCGGCCGCGGTGGCGGGTGCGGGGCGGGGGACTGCCGTTCTTGCAGGTGGGGGGCGGGGACGGCCGGAATCGCGCCGCTGCTCGAGGCACTGCAGCCGATCGGCGCGTGGAAGCAAGGTGGTCCGTGGGCGCTGCTACCCCTGGAAGGCGGTTGGCCGGGGCCGATCTACAACGAGCCGCGGTAGGCGCGGCGGGGTTCGCGGGTAGCCACGGTTACGCTTCAGCAGGCTAGACCCATTACTCCGGAGGATCCATGAAGCCTGAATCGCTGCTTTGCGTCGCACTCATTCTCCTGGGCGGGTGTTCCAGTCCAGCGTTGGTGGAGTTCCGTGGAGCGACCACGACATTCAAGCGCACCGGGGCCCGTGATGGAGCGACCTCGTACGCTCCGGAGGTCCAGGTTGGCTCGGAGGTCGTGATCTCGAATGACGACTTTGCGTCGGCAACCCCGAGCTTCACCGACGACGGAAGGCGTGCGGTCGATGTCACCTTGACCGATGAAGGCGCTCGCAAGTTGCTCGCCTACACGAGCGCGCATCTGAGGGAGCCGATCGCCATCATGCTCGATGGGCAGCTTCTCGATGCGCCGATGGTGCTGTCGCCTCTTTCGAAGTCCGGCGTGATCTCCGCCATGCCGAGCGGACTCTCGGAGGAACAGGTGGATCGCATCGTTCAGTCGCTCAATCGACACTGACCCGGGCATCCTGGGGCGTGCTGCATTCACGCCCGCTCAGGCACCCACGCCTCCGCCGGAAACCCCCGCGGTGCGACCTCCGGACGCGCGTTGATCCATGCGGCCAGCCACTCGAGCGCGTCGACCAGGCGCGGGCCGGGGCGGTTGAACATCGCGTTGCCGTCGACCAGCATCACGGCGTCGGACGGGCGGCCGGCGGCCAGCGCGGCGCGGTGGGTGCGCACGGCGGGCAGGTCGTTCCACCACGGCTGCGCGGCCAGCGCGGGCATGCAGGCGCGGACGGCGGGAAGGGGCAGGCCGCACGGCGCGACGACGATGCGGTCGGGCGCGCTGGCGGCGAGCTCGGCGGGCGTGGCGACGCGGCTCTTCGCGCCGGCGGGGTTCAGCGGGTGGCGGCCGCCGGCCAGCGTGATGAGTTCGGGGGTCCAGTGGCCGCCGACGAAGGGCGGGTCGGTCCATTCCAGGAAGAGGACGCCGGGGCC
>CANHFL010000167.1 GCA_947459855.1 Planctomycetaceae bacterium
GGCCCCGCGGTTCCGGCATCTCGGCCGTTGGGAAGTGGTGCGTCCCGTCCTCTTGGCGCGCCCGGAACCCCGGCCGTTCCCGGTGGCAGCCAGACGCAGAGTCGGATGATCGGCGGCGGTGGTCGCCCAATTTCCGCGGCTGGTGGGGTTCGCCCGGTGCCGACGGCCACTGCCCGTCCATTGGGGGCTGCGCCTGCGGCAGCGCGCCCGGCCACGCCTGCGGCCGCGCGGCCCGTGTCGCCCGCGGCTGCGACGCCCGTTCCGCCGGCGGCATCCACGCCGCCCGCGGGCGCATCCGGCGGTGAGCCAGCTGCCGAGTCCAAGCCCAAGGCGAAGGCGAAGGCCAAGGCCAAGGCGCCTGCATCCGCGGGGGAGTCCGCTCCGGCGGCTTCGGCGGAAACCTCGGCTGCGCCGGTTGCGCGGCCGCGTGCGGCGAAGAAGGCCCCTACGAAGAAGTCCGACTGATCGTCGGGCCTGGCTCCTCGCCATTGCCGTTTGGATGGCCGCAGGGCAGTGCTATCCTGCGGGCATCGTGGTGGTGGGCGGCGGCACTGCCTCCCCCGGGCGATGAGGCATCGCGCCGCCTCGGCAGGGCGCTGCATTCGCTGGAGCACTTCTCGAATGTTTCGGATCTACGTGGGCAATCTCAGCTTCCGCACGACTCCGGAGGCCCTCAACGCGCACTTCGCCGCCTTTGGCGAAGTGCTTGACGTGTTCATCGGCACCGATCGTGAGACCGGCCGCTCCCGTGGCTTCGGCTTCGTGACCATGGCCGACAAGGACGCAGGCGCCAAGGCGATCGCTGCGCTGAACGGCAAGGAGTTCGAGGGGCGTGCCTTGGCGGTCAACGAGGCCCAGCCTCGGCAGGAGCGCAGTCCCGGTGGTGGTGGCGGTGGCAGCCGTGGCTTCGGCGGCGGCGGCGGCCGTGGTTTCGGCGGTGGCGGTGGTGGCCGTGGCTTCGGTGGCGCGGGGGGGGGTGGCCGTGGCTTTGGCGGTGGCGGCGGCTTCGGTGGCGGCGGCCGCGGCTTTGGCGGTGGCGGTGGTGGCGGACGCGGCGGCGAGGACTTCGACCGCGGTCCGCGCGGAGGCCGCGAGCGTGGTGATCGCCGCGACAACCGCGACCGCGAGGAGTGGTGATCGATCGGGACTCCGAGGGCGTTGACTCCGTCGATGACCCGTTCGCGGTCCTGGGCGTCGCTCGCTCGCTGGACGTGTCGCCCTCGCAGGTGGCGGCAGCGCACCTTCGGGCCAGCGCGCGCGTCCATCCTGACCGGGCCAGGGACGCCATCGAGCGCGACCGGCTGGTGCGGGAGTCGGCGGTCCTCGGCGACGCAAAGCGGGTGCTGCAGGACCCGGTGCTCCGTGCCGAGGCGCTCCTCCGCCTTGCGGGCGTGCCGACGATGGAAGTGCCCCTCTCGCCGCTCTTCCTGATGGAGACCCTGGAACTTCGCGAGTCAATCGAGTCCGCGGCAGCCGGCGCGGACGGCGAGATCCTTGGCGCCCTGCGCACCCAGGTCGCGGCGCTGCAGCGTGCCGCCATGGACGACTTGCGCACGGCACTCGGTGCCCACAGCCCGCCCGGTCTGGCGATGGGTGATCCCGAAGCCGCCCGCAGCGCCCGCTCGGCGCTTGCGCGGCTCCGGTACGCCGCGCGAATGGTGGCGCGCTTGGATGAAGCCCTGTAACTCAGGCTGCGGCGGATCCCCGAGGCGTGCCGTGGCGGGGCCGGCGGCGACGTTGGCCTTCGTCCGGCGCTTCGCTATACTGTGTTGTTCGCGGGCTAGTAGCTCAGCTGGCTAGAGCACACCCCTGATAAGGGTGAGGTCGAAGGTTCGAGTCCTTTCTGGCCCATTCCGCGAGGCGCCCACCGGCGCCTCGCGGATTTCCTTTTTGTCCAGCCATGCGGGATGTGCCACGGAGCGGCGGCGCGCGCCTGCCACGTGCGCTACCCTTTTTTCCCCGCCTGCGGTGCCGGCCCCGGCACCGGGCTGGGCTCGATCCAATCACGGAGAACACCTGTGCGTCGCGCCAAGATCTCGATCATCGGAGCAGGAAACGTCGGAGCCACCTGTGCCCACTGGGCCGCCGCCAAGGAGCTCGGCGACATCGTCCTCGTCGACATCCCCGACCGCGTCGGCGTTGCGCAGGGCAAGGCCCTGGACCTGGCGCAGTGCGGCCCGATCGAGCGTTTCGACGCGAACATCACGGGCACCTCGGACTACAAGGACACGGCCAACAGCGACGTCGTGGTCATCACCGCCGGGATGCCGCGCAAGCCGGGCATGAGCCGTGACGACCTCATCGGCGTCAACGTCAAGATCGTCAAGGACGTGACCGAGCAGGTCGCCAAGCACAGCCCGAACGCCATCCTGATCGTCGTCAGCAACCCGCTTGACGCGATGGTCTACACCGCGTGGAAGGTGTCGGGCTTCCCGACGCACCGCATCCTGGGCCAGGCCGGCGCGCTGGACGTCGCCCGCTTCCGCACCTTCCTGGCGATGAAGCTGGGCTGCTCGATCGAGGACATCAGCTCGCTGCTCCTGGGCGGCCACGGTGACGACATGGTGCCGCTGCCGCGATTCACCAGCGTCGCGGGCATCCCGATCGACCAGCTGCTCTCGCAGGCCGACATCACCGAGTGCGTCGAGCGCGCCAAGGTCGGCGGCGGCGAGATCGTCAAGCTGATGGGCACCAGCGCGTACTACGCGCCGGCGTCGGGCACCATCCAGATGGTCGAGGCCATCGTGAAGGACAAGAAGCGCATCGTGCCGTGCGCCGCGTACTGCGAGGACGAATACGGCGTGTCCCCTGGCCAGAAGGGCAAGGGCTACTTCGTCGGCGTGCCCGTCGTCCTGGGCTCGAAGGGCATGGAGAAGGTCGTCCCCATCAAGATGACCGGCGACGAGTCCAAGCTGATGGCCGAGAGCGTCAGCCACGTCAAGGACCTGGTCGCGACCGTGCAGAAGATGTTCCCCGAGCTGGCCTGAGTCCCGCCGGGCGGGGGCGGCCCCACGGCCGCGCACCCGCCCGCCGCGTCGTTCCCCGGAAACCACCGCGAGGCGCCCCGAGACGGGGCGCCTCGCGCGCTTTTCAGGGTGGGAGGGGGGCTCCGCCGATGAACGTGAGATGCGCCAAGGCCGTGCCTCGATCCTCTTCGACCCGGGTTGGTTGTTCCTCGTCGCCGGCCTCGTGCTGGTGGTCTCGTCGGTGCTCGTGCCGGCCTCGTACGACCTGTGGGTCATGCGCACCCAGCTGCGGCACCTGGACGCACAGGAGCGCGAGAACTTCAATCGCCTGGAGGCCTACGGGCGCTTCGTGCAGTCGCTCGAGTCGAACGACCCCCAGCTGGTCCGCCGCCTGGCCGCGGCGCAGCTGAACCTGGTGCCCTCGGGCGAGACGCCGCTCATCCGCCAGTCGACCGCCAACCGCACGCCGACCGAGTGGGTCGACATGACCGTGGCGCCCGTGCGTGCGTCCGTCGTGCCCTTCCCGGATTCGCTCCTCAGCCGACTGACGCTGGGCCGCAAGGCGCTGTGGGTGGCCGGCGCGGGCGTGATGTGCATGTTCCTGGGCCTGCTCTCGGCCCCGCTGCGCATGGCGCTCCCGCGCCCGCGCGTGCAGCCGCTCTACGACGTGCGTGAGCGCACCGCGATGCTCATGGGCCTGCGCACGCCGCGCGTAGCCTTCGCCGGCATGTCCGGCGAGGCCGAGACGCTTCCCAGCGTGACGTCGGCGCGGCGCGTGGGCGGTGACGTGGCCGACATGCCTTCCGTGGCCGGCGCTGACTGAGGCCTGCGCGCGGGCCCCTGGAAAAAGGGCGGCATTCCCGGGGGGCATGCGCGCGGGCGCATACGTTGCGCCGCATGCCGCGTGCACCCGAGGACGTTCCCGAGGCGCTGCTGGCGCTGGTGCTCTGCGCCGGCGCCGGGCCGCGCTTTGCCCATGACTCGATCGCGGCGCTTGGTTCGGCGGACGCCGTCCTGGGGGCGTCGGTCGCGGACCTTGCGACGGTGTCATGCGTCGGCGTGACGCGTGCCCCTGCGGTGCGTGCCGCGCTGGATGCCGTCGACGCGGACGAGGAGCGGCGCCGCATGGCCGGCGTCGGTGCGGCCTTCGTCGTGCTCGGCGACGACGACTATCCGCCCGCGCTGGCTTCGATCCCCCTGCCACCGCTCGGGGTCTGGGTCCGCGGCAAACCGGCCGCCGTGCTGCGGACGTCGGCGGCGGTCGTGGGTGCACGGCGCGCCACGGCGTACGGCCTGGTACAGGCGGGCCGCTTCGCCACGGCCCTGGCCTCCGCCGGCATCGCGGTGCGTGTCGGGGCGCCGACCGTCGCGGTTCTGGGCTGTGGGCTGGGCCAGGCCTACC
>CANHFL010000168.1 GCA_947459855.1 Planctomycetaceae bacterium
GCGGATCTGGCCGTGCTCATGCTCGTGCTGCACCACGTCGAGCGCCCGGCCGATGCGCTGGCCGCGATCGCCCCGGGACTGCGCGCGGGCGGCCACCTGCTGGTGGTCGACATGGTGCGCCACGACCGCACCGGCTACCAGCAGACCATGGGCCACCGCCACCTGGGGTTCAGCGAGGCCGATCTGCGTTCGTGGGCCAAGCCCGCGGGGCTGGCGCTGGCGCGCCACGTGCGCCTGCGGCCGGACACGGCTGGCAAGGGACCCGGGCTGTTCGCGGCGCTCTTCGTGCGCGAGGGCGGCGCGGCAGGCGGCAGCGCCCCGGCCGCGCGCGGCGCCGCCGCGGTCACTTCGACCCGTCGGCGCGCCACGCGGCGATGATCTTCTCCTGCTTCTCCTTCTTCAGCGCGCGGAACTGGTTCGCGTCCGCGCTGCTGGCGAAGCCGATGACCGTGCCGTCCCAGGTGACGGGTGCGGCGGCGGCGTCGAGCTCGGCGCCGGTCAGCGGGCACACGTGGTTGGCGATCTTCTTCTGCGGCAGCACCTGCGGGGCGGCCAGCTTGGCGCGCTTGGCCTTCGGCAGCGACGCCCACTGCGCGGCGTTCGCGCCGTTCTCGAAGTGCACCGGCCACTGCCCGTAGTACCCGACGTGGCCCTCGCCCTTCACGGGCTCCTTGCTGATCGGGTCGGTCCACTTCGGCTTGGCGTTCGCCGCGACGGGCACGCCGACGATGCCGGGGTTGTCCACCACGTCGGCGCTGTTGGCGCCGACGCTGCCGTCGTTCGGCGGCGCGCGGAAGCCGTTGGCGTCGGCCGGGCCGGGATCCTTCGCCGGCACGATGCCGGGGTTGTCCACCACGTCGGCGCTGTTGGCGCCGACGCTGCCGTCCTGCGGCGGCGCCTTGTAGACGTTCGGGTCCTGCTTCGGGCCGGGCTTCGCCGTGAAGTCGGGGCTGGACACGATGCCGGGGTTGTCCACCACGTCGGCGCTGTTGGCGGGGACGCTGCCGTCGTTCGGCGGGGGCTTGTACAGGTCGGCCTTGTCCGAAGCGGCGCATCCGGCCAGGAGGGCGGCGGACAGGGTGCCGATCGCGAGGTTCTTCGTCATGGTTGGACAGGATCCCCGATCGGGGCCCGCCGCGCGAGCGGAAACGGGGTGGGAGGAGCCCCAGGAGCACAGGTTTCCTGACGGGTTCGAGGCCTTCCCGGGGCGGGGAGGGCGGCTATACTCCATGCTTCCATCCGAATAGACGGATGGACAGTCCAACCCGTACCCGGCCAAGGAGGCCCCCGTGACCGCGACCGCCACCCCGTCGACCACGACGACCAACCCGTTCCTGACGAACCCGGTGCTCAACACGACCGAGTTCCCGCGCTTCAAGGTGAAGGACCTCTCGCCCGAGACCGTGCGCTTCGGCCGCAAGGAGATCGAGCTGGCCGAGGTCGAGATGCCCGGCCTGATGGCGCTGCGCGCCGAGTTCAAGGGCAAGAACCCCCTGAAGGGCGCCCGCATCATCGGCAGCCTGCACATGACCATCCAGACCGCCGTCCTCATCGAGACGCTGGTCGAGCTGGGCGCCGAGGTGCGCTGGTGCAGCTGCAACATCTTCAGCACGCAGGACCACGCCGCCGCGGCCGTCGCCGTCGGCCCGACCGGCACCCCGGAGAACCCGAAGGGCGTGCCCGTCTTCGCGTGGAAGGGCGAGACGCTGGACGAGTACTGGTGGTGCACGTGGCAGGCGCTGCACTTCGCGGACGGCAAGGGCCCGAACATGATCCTGGACGACGGCGGCGACGCCACGCTCCTGGTCCACAAGGGCCTGGCGTTCGAGAAGCAGGGCAGCGTGCCCACGCCGACCACCGAGGACAGCGAGGAGTACACGGTCATCCTGCAGCTGCTGAACGCGCTGCAGAAGACCCATCCCGGCTACTGGACCAAGACCGCCCCGAACATCCTGGGCGTCACCGAGGAGACCACGACCGGCGTGCACCGCCTGTACCAGATGCAGGAGCTCGGCCAGCTGCTCTTCCCGGCGATCAACGTCAACGACGCGGTCACCAAGAGCAAGTTCGACAACCTGTACGGCTGCCGCCACTCGCTGGTCGACGGCATCATGCGCGCCACCGACGTCATGCTGGCCGGCAAGGTCGCCGTGGTGTTCGGCTACGGCGACGTGGGCAAGGGCAGCTGCCAGAGCCTGCGTGGCCAGGGCTGCCGCGTGAAGGTCACCGAGATCGACCCGATCTGCGCGCTGCAGGCGTGCATGGAGGGCTACGAGGTCGTCACGCTCGAGGACGTCATCGGCACCGCCGACATCTTCATCACCGCCACCGGCAACAAGGACATCATCCGCGCCGAGGACATGCTGAAGATGAAGCACAACGCGATCGTC
Organism: Planctomycetaceae bacterium; assembly: GCA_947459855.1. Taxonomy (GTDB): domain Bacteria; phylum Planctomycetota; class Phycisphaerae; order Phycisphaerales; family SM1A02; genus UBA966. Next base: position 2,391 of record CANHFL010000168.1, read on the forward strand.
GGCAACATCGGCCACTTCGACAACGAGATCGACATGGCCGGCCTGAAGAAGGTCGCCGGCGCGAAGTGCGTCAACATCAAGCCGCAGGTCGACGAGTGGAAGCTGCCCAACGGCAAGAGCATCATCATGCTGGCGGAAGGCCGCCTTCTGAACCTGGGCTGCGCCACCGGCCACCCCAGCTTCGTGATGAGCAGCAGCTTCACCAACCAGGTCATGGCCCAGCTCGAGATCTTCACCAACGGCAAGAAGTACGAGAAGAAGGTCTACACCCTGCCGAAGCACCTGGACGAGAAGGTCGCCCGCCTGCACCTGACGCAGCTGGGCGCCAAGCTCACCGAGCTCCGCAAGGACCAGGCCGAGTACATCGGCGTGCCGGTGAACGGGCCGTACAAGCCGGACCACTACCGGTACTGAGCCTGCGTCTTTCCACCGGGCGCGGCTCCGATGGAATCTTCCGAATCCCCCATGGCCCCCGGAGCAATCCGGGGGCCATGTCGTCTGCGGGGGTTGCGAGGTCTGGCGCGATCTCGGCCACCAAGGCTGGTTGGGCGCCCTTTCCTTTCGTATCTTCTTTGACACGGGTGGCTCGGCCGCCCGACAGGCTCCCTCGAGGAACTACCGATGCTGACTCGCCCGCTCGCCATCGTCGCCTTGGTCATCGCCGCCCTCGCGCCCGACGCCCTCGCGGAGCGCCGCCGAGACGACTCGAGCTCGAACACCCGCGACGACTCGCTGTGGTCCGAGACCGAGTCGCGCGACTCGTCGCGCGCGGGCCGCAACAAGTGCGGCATCGAGCAGAAGGGCGGCAAGATCCGCATCAAGAGCAACGGCAAGGGCGGCTCCGCGGCCTACGTCTCGGAGTGGACGGCCGACTGGACCGACAGCTTCGTCTTCGAGTTCGAGCACCTGCTGGCCAGCTCGCGCCCCGGCAAGTCGACGCAGTCCGCCACCAGCGGCATCGCGCTCGGGTTCGGCACGTTCAACTCGGCCTCGGGCTGGACGGACGGCATCAACGTCGCCGTCGTCCGAACGAAGACGACGCGGCAGCTTCAGGCCACGGTGCGCGTCGGCGGTGCCGTCGTGCAGACCGTGACGGGGTCGATCGGCACGGGGGCCCACGACCTGCGCGTGGTGTGGACCAGCTTCGGCGGCGAGGTCTCGATGTCGGTCTTCGCGGACGAGCGCGCCACGCCGGTGCTGACCGTGTCGGGGCTGGAGGAGCGCTTCGCGGGCCATGAGGCCGACGGCATGGGCATCTCGCTCTTCGGCACCTCGACGGGCAACTTCAAGTTCGACGCGAGCTTCGACGACGTCACCTTCTCGGGCGACGACTTCGACGACTCGGACGACGCCGGCTACGACGACGACGACGGTGCCGACGACGCGGACGAGGATGGCGACGACGAGGCCGAGGAATCGGCCGATGCCGCCGCGTTCGCCGCCGCGCTTGCCGCGGCCGATGCCGAGAGCGCGCTGCCGGCCTTCGAGGCCGAGGTTGACGACGTGGCGGACGTCGCCGTGCTGCGTACGCTGAAGTGGGACGCGGCGGATGGCGAGTTCGTGCTGGTCACCGTGCGCCTGTCCGATGCGACGGTGATCGGTTCGACGACCTGGGTGCCTTCCGCCCGCCAGCTGGCCGAGTACCAGGAGTCGATCGATGCGCTCGACGTCGCAACGGTCACGCTGGGCGATGCCGTGGCGCAGGCGCTGGCCGACAACCCCGGTTCCACGTTCCACGAGGCCGAGCTCGAGGAAGAGGGCGGCAACGCGGTCTGGAAGATCGAGCTGCTCTCCGCCGCAGGCGCCGAGATCGAGGTCGAGATCGCGGCGAACTGACGCCGGGGCGGGAGGCGATCCGGCCCGCCCGAGCCACATGGATACGAAGCAGGGCCCGCGGAGCAGTCCGCGGGCCCTGTGCGTTGGTGGCGGGATGCAAGCGTCAGGCGCGCCGGCGGCGCGAGCCGGCGAGGCCGGCGAC
>CANHFL010000169.1 GCA_947459855.1 Planctomycetaceae bacterium
CGGAGCCGCACCCGTCGGTTCCGCTCGCGGAACCGAACGTCAGGCATGCCACGCCCTCGCCCTGCTGAACGCTCGTCGCCACGTCCGCCGGAGCGTTGATCGACGGCGGATTCGCGATGCTGATCGTGCCCAGGTTGACCAGCGCCGGCACCACGGCCGCGCCGCCGCTGGTCGTGCAGCGCGTCGGGATGCCGGGAACGTCACGGAAGCCCACGAGGCCGGACGCGGAGCACGAGGTGGCGGCCGAGAGGGCGCGGAACACCAGCTTCCGGATCACGCCCCGGGTCGTCGAGCCGGACTGCATGCCGACCGCGAGGTCGATGGTGCCGAGCGACGAGTTCTGCGCGAAGTAGATGAGGTCCGACCACGGCGCATCGCCAGCCTGCTGGCCGAGCAGCTGCAGCCTGGTGTTGTCGTAGCGGAGCAATGCCTGCGCACCGACGACGGCGGTGGGCAGGGTGCCCAGCGTGACATCGACGGTGAACACGTCGCCGGGCTGGAGGCACGCCGGCGCCTCGAAGGTCAGCGTGTTCGGCGGAGCCGCGCCGACGGTGGCGGCGAGGGCGAGCGCGACGATGGAAACTGCTTGGAACTTCATGGTTTCGTCCTTCGTCAATCGAGTCGGGGGTGCACCCATCACTGGCATGGACCCCATGCGGCCAGCAGGAGTCCGAGGTCGGCACCATCGACGGTGCCGCTGTTGTCAAGGTCGGCCGTTGCACTGGGCTGGCCGTACGCGGCCAGCAGCAGTGCGAGGTCGGCGCCGTCGACTGCGCCGGTACGGTCCTGGTCCGCGATGCACTGGCGCATCTGCGCCGGAGCGAGCGTTCCGGTGACGCCAAGGCCCGGCGTCGTGCCGTCATAGACGATCGTTTCGGCGTAGGCAAGCACGGTGCGGTTCGGCAGCGCACGGACCTCGGTCGAAGCCCAGGTGCCCAGCACCCTGAACCGGAAGGTCGTCACCTGCGCGTCGGCTTCGGTCACGTTGCGCGGCTGGCCGAGCGGCGTGGCGCCGGTGTAGAACAGGTCGCCGTCCCGCGGCGGGTTGAATTCGTTGAGCCCGGTGTAGTCCTGCGCCGGAGCGGGCAGGTACGAAAAGAGCATCGGGATCGAGCCCGTGGACGAGAGCCCCAGGAACTGGAGCTTCGTCGGATCCCACGAGAGGACCACGTCGAGCGCGAGGAACGACTGGGCCTGCGGCGCGACGAACGGACCGGTGGTCTGGTGCCTCACGGCCAGCCTGACGTCGACGGTCTGGCCAGCGGTGACGAGCGATGCGCTCGGCCGCAGCACGAGCCCGAGCGAGTCGGCGTTCGCGGCCGACGTCGCCATGGCTGCGACGAACATCGCGGCCAGGCCGGTCGAACCCAGGTTGTGTCGAGCGATCGACATGCAACAACGCTCCTCACACCCCTGACGCCAGGGGATTTCCACGCTTTGAAACTAGCGCGTCGGCGCCAAAAAGCGAATTGTGCCTTACTGAGAGCACCATAAATCCCTGCGCAGGCGGAAGTTAAAACAGTTATGCGACCCCGCCAGGCCATGCATCGCGCGCAAAAAGGCGCCCGGGCCCCGATCGGCGGGGCCCGGGCATGGGTGGGTGATACGGGCGGTAAGCCGGATTCTGTCGGCGGCCGAACCGCGGACAGCCATTTCTCTGGGCCCACCGTTGCCGGGGGGCTCAAGCACGCGACCCGCCCCACTGCCCGCGGACCGCGGGTGCCACCGGTTGCCCGGCGGCGGGAGGCTGCTTGCGCTTGCACTCGGTGGGGTTTGCCGTGCCCCGCCTGTCACCAGGCGGGCGGTGCGCTCTTACCGCACCCTTTCACCCTTACCACGCACGCCTTGCGGCGCCGTTCGGCGGTCTGCTCTCTGTTGCACTGTCCCGCATGCGCACCCACGCGCACGGGTGGCCGTTAGCCACCACCGCGTCCTGTCGTGTCCGGACTTTCCTCTGCGCGCGAACGCGCAGCGGCTGTCTGCCCGCGTTGAAAGTGTAGGCGAACGCGGCGCGATCGCCAGCAAAAACAGAGCGATCCGCACGTGCGTGCGGATCGCCCGATGGATCGTGCGTGCGGGGCGTCAGGCCGCGTTGATCGCGGTGATCTTGACGCGCAGGTACTCCTGGCGGTGGCCAGCCTGGCGGCGATAGCCCTTGCGGCGCTTGTACTTGCCGATGCGGAGCTTGTCGTCCTTGGCCTCGCCCATCACCTCGGCGGTGACGGAGGCGCCAGCGAGGTACGGCATGCCCAGCTTCGCGGGCTTCCCGTCTTCGGTGCCGACCGCGAGGACCTTGTCGAGCGACAGGGTCTTCGATTCGGTGGCGCGCGTGTCCAGGTCGACCTCGTCGCCGACCTTGACCTTGATCTGGGTTCCGCTGTCCTCGATGATCGCGTACACGGTCAATGCTCCTTCGTGGGCCGCCTCGTTCCGAAGCGGCGGATCGCGGAGTGTAGCCGGGATGGCGCGTGCTGCCAAGGGGGTCAGGCGGGCTTTGCCCCGCCCTGCCCCACGTTCCCGGACGCGTCGTCCGCCCCCTTTGGCCCGGGGGCAGGGAATGCCGGTGACAGGAATCGAACCTGCACGGGTTTAGGGCCCGGCGGATTTTGAATCCGCTGCGTCTGCCAGTTCCGCCACACCGGCGTGTGTGGCCGTCGTTGTCGGCCGGTCAGTCGTTGCCCACCGCGGCCACGGTGTAGTTGGGGCTCTCCTTCGTGATCTGGATGTCGTGCGGGTGGTTCTCCACCACCGTCGCGCCGCTCACCTTCACGAACCGCGTGTCGCGGCGGAATTCCTCGAGCGTGCGGCAGCCGCAGTAGCCCATCGAGGAGCGAAGGCCACCCACCATCTGGTAGACGAACTCGGAGAGCGGGCCACGGTACGGGACGCGGCCCTCGACGCCCTCGGGGACGAACTTGCGCGTGTCGCGGATGGACGCCTGCCCGTAGCGGTCGGACGAGCCGAGCGACATCGCGCCTTCGCTGCCCATGCCGCGATAGGTCTTGAAGCGGCGGCCGCGGTGGATGACCAGCTCGCCCGGGCTCTCGTCGAGGCCGGCGAACAGGCTTCCGAGCATGACCGCGTGCGCACCGGAGGCGATCGCCTTCGCGATGTCTCCCGAGAGCCGGATGCCGCCGTCGGCGATCACCGGCACCTGCCCGCGCACGCCCTCGACCGCGTTCATCACGGCGGTGACCTGCGGCATGCCGACGCCCGTGACGACGCGCGTCGTGCAGATCGAGCCCGGCCCGATGCCGACCTTCACGGCGTCGGCGCCCGCATCGACCAGCGCACGGGCGCCGTCGGCGGTGCCGATGTTGCCCGCGATCACCTCGATGTTGAAGCGCTTCTTGACCTCCTGCACGGTGCGCAGGACGTTCAGGCTGTGGCCGTGCGCGGTGTCGACGACGATCACGTCCACCTCGGCGGCGACCAGCTTCTCGGCTCGCTCGATCTGCATCACGCCGATCGCGGCACCCACGCGCAGGCGGCCTCGCGAATCACGGCAGCCCTGCGGGTGCTTGGTGAAGTTGTCGATGTCGCGCATCGTGATCAGCCCGGCCAGGCGGCCGTCGCCGTGCACCAGGAGGAGCTTCTCGACGCGGCCGCGGTTCAGGATCGCCTCGGCCTGCGCGGGCGTGGTCTCGGGCGGCGCGGTGACCAGGCCGTCCTTGGTCATGACCTCGTCGATCCGGGTTTCCTCCGGACGGTCGACGAAGCGCGTGTCGCGCCGGGTCAGGATGCCGACGACGCGCGTCTTCCGCGTGCCGTCCTCGGTCACCGGGAAGCCGCTCACGCCATGCTCGGCCATCAGCTGCGCCGCGCGGTGGACGGTGTCCGCGGGCGAGAGCACCACCGGGTCGGTGATGACGCCGTTCTCGGTGCGCTTGACCTTCTGCACCTCGCGCGCCTGGCGCTCGGCGGACATGTTCTTGTGGATGACGCCCAGACCGCCCTCCTGCGCCAGCGCGATCGCCAGCGTGGACTCCGTGACCGTGTCCATCGGGGCGGAGATCAGCGGGATGTTCAGGGAGATGCGGCGGGTCAGCTGCGTCCGGGTGTCGGCCGCGTCGGGTGTGATCTCGCTGTACCGCGGGATGAGCAGGACGTCGTCGAAGGTGATGCCGTCCTGGACGATCTTGTCTTCCATCGGGGCAGCATAACGCGGCCCGCAGCGCGCCCGAAGCCCGGTGCGGGGCGCGGGTTCGTGTACGCTTCCCGCTCTCCCCCGGCCGGGCCGGGGGCACCCCCCGTGGGGCGCGGGCCGGAAGGCCCCCCTGCGGCATCGCGTCGGACGCCTCGTGGGCGCCCGACGCCGGATGGTGCCCCGCGGCATGCAACCGGACGGCGGCATCC
>CANHFL010000170.1 GCA_947459855.1 Planctomycetaceae bacterium
CCTGGACCGCCCGTGGCCCGTCGACCTGACGTGGGGCCGCACCTTCCCCGGCGACGAGCTGCTCGCGATCGTCGGCTGGAAGAACTTCATCGACGGCACGCTGGGCAGCCGCACCGCGCGCATGCACGCGCCCTACGCCGACGACCACGCCGACCCGCAGAACCGCGGAATGTTCGTCGAGCACGCCGCGCACTCGCGCGAGCGCGTCGCCGAGTGGGCGCGCGCCGTCCTCGAAGCCGGCTTCTCGCCGAGCGTCCACGTGATCGGAGACGAGGCCATGACCTTCGCGCTGGACGCGATCGCGCCGCACGACCACGGCCGCATCGCGCGCTACGAGCACTGCCAGACGATGACCGACGACGACGTCGCGCGCATGCACGGCCGCATCGCCAGCATGCAGCCGCTGCACAAGGCCGACGACGCGCGCATCGCGCACGACCGCCTGGGCGCCGCGCGCATGCACGAGTTCTTCCGCTTCCGCAACCTGGCCACCGCCGGCGCGCGCCTTGCGTTCGGCAGCGACTGGCCGATCGTCAGCTGCGACCCGATGCTCGGCGTCCGCGCCGCCGTCACTGGCCTGTCGCTGGACGGCACGCCCTGCCGCACCGACCAGAACGTCACGGTCGAGGAGGCCTTGGCCGCCTACACGCGTGGCGCCGCCGATTGCCTGCGCGCGCCCGCGCTGGGCCGCATCGCCCCGGGCGCGCACGCCGACCTCTGCGTGCTGGACCGCGACCCCTTCGCCTGCGACTGGGCGAACGAACTGCCGCGCGTCGCGGCCACCGTCGCCGGCGGCCGCGTGGTGCACCGCGGGGCAGTAGAGTCCACCCCATGACCTGGTGGGTCCACGACGCGTTCCAGACGGGCGGCCCGGTGCTCGTCTTCAGCTGGGTGTTCTGGGTGATCGCCTCGATCACGCTGCACGAGCTTGCCCACGGCTGGGTCGCGATCCGCCAGGGCGACAACACGCCGCGGCAGCTGGGCCACATGACGCTCAACCCGATCGTGCACATGGGCTGGATGTCGCTCTTCTTCTTCGCGCTGGCCGGCTTCGCCTGGGGCCTGATGCCCACCGACCCCTCGCGCTACCGCAACCGTCGCCTGGGCCGCGTGCTGGTGGCCGCCGCGGGCCCGATGATGAACCTGCTGCTCTCGGTGCTCTCGCTCAGCGGCATGTCGGTCTGGCTGTGGGCGATCGCCACGCACCGCATCGAGCCCGCCGAGCACACCGCGCGCAACGTGCTCGAGTTCCTCTACATGGGCGGCTTCCTGAACATCGTGCTCTGCGCGTTCAACCTGCTGCCCGTGCCGCCGCTCGACGGAAGCGCGATCCTGGGCGGCGTCAGCCGCCGGCTGGACGCCTTCTTCGACCGCCCAGGCGTGCGCATGTACGGCATGCTGGTGGTGCTGCTGGTCTTCTTCCAGGTGCTGGACCGCCCGCTGCAGGACTTCGCGCAGACGTTCTCCAGCCGCCTGGCGACCGCCGTCTACAAGATGCTGCCCGGCGAGACGCAGGCTCCCGAGATCGGGCGGCCGGCCGCCGATCCCGCCGCGGCCGATCCCGCCCGATAAAAGGGACGATCGCCGCCTGCAGCGCCCGCCGGAAACCCTTCGGCACCCGGAGGCCTGACCGACGCCGCGGAACACCGCCCACGCCCTTGAGGCCTGCCGGGCCTTGCGTTACGATTTCCCGTCTCTCGCAACCGCCTGCAGAAGGCGCATCGCACATCGGGCCCGAGACGGCCCGCCCCACGATGCGCCCGGCGCGTCCCCGGCAAGGTGCCGGCGCGCGACCGACGCGGGCGCTCATGAAAGGAGACGGCCAATGGTCGTCCTGCGTCTCAAGAAGATGGGCCGCGCCCATCACCCGTTCTTCCGCCTTGCCGCCATGGACAAGCGCGCCCCGCGCGACGGCGTGGTCATCGAGGAGCTCGGCTGGTACGAGCCCCAGGGCAAGGAAGGCAAGCAGATCAACCTGAAGCTGGACCGCATCCAGCACTGGCTGTCGAAGGGCGCCCAGCCCTCGCCGACGGCGGTCACCCTGATCAAGAAGGCCGGCGGCACGGTGAGCGACAAGGTCCTCGCCATCACGCACGCCAAGGGCCGCACCAAGGCCGACGCGATCCGCGCGAAGAAGGGCCTGAGCCCGCTGCGCGGCCCGAAGCCGGTCGCCGAGAAGAAGGCCTGACGGCCTTGACGGGTGAGGACGCGTGAGAATCGACGTCCTCACCCTGTTCCCCGCGATGTTCCAGCCCGTCCTGGGCACGAGCATCCCGGGGCGCGCGGCCGCCGCGGGGCTGGTCGAGTTCCACGCGCACGACATCCGTGCCTGGAGCGCCGACAAGCACCGCAAGACGGACGATCGCCCCTTCGGGGGCGGGCCCGGCATGGTCCTGATGTGCCAACCCCTCGTCGACGCGGTCGAGGCGGTCGAGAAGATGGATCCCCGAGCAGCCGTCCGCGTGCTGCTCACGCCGCAGGGCGAGCGCCTGGCTCAGCCCCGCGTCGAATGGTTGGCCAGGCAACCCCGCCTTCTCCTGATCGCGGGACATTACGAAGGCATCGACGAGCGGGCCATCGAGGAACTGGCCCCGCTCGAGGTGAGCGTCGGAGACTTCGTCGTGAGCGGTGGTGAGATCCCCGCCATGATGGTCATCGACGCCGTGACCCGGCTCCAGCACGGAGCGCTGGGTCACGAGCAGTCCGCGGCGGAGGACTCGTTCTCCCGCCGTGACAAGGATGGCAAGGCCCTCCTGGACTGCCCTCACTACACGCGGCCGCGCGAATGGCGCGGGCGCGAGGTGCCCGAGGTGCTCCTGAGCGGCGACCACGCCGCGATCGAGCGCTGGAGGCACGGCCAGATGGTCGAGCGGACGCGCGTGCGTCGGCCCGACCTCCTGGAGCGACCCCTGGGCGGAATTCCCCGTCCCACGTCGCAGACCGCCGACGGTGGCCTGGCGCAGGACGCGCAGGGCTGAAGGCGGAACAGCGGGCGGAAGCCCGAAAGAAAGGAACGGCCCGCCAGGGCCGAGCACAACGATGAACCGCACCACGATCATGGAATCCGTCGTCGCCGACCAGCTGAAGAACGAGGCCGAGCTCCCGAAGTTCGGCGTCGGTGACACGGTCGATGTCCACTACAAGATCATCGAAGGCGACAAGGAGCGCATCCAGGTCTTCCAGGGCGTGCTGATCGCCGTCACCGGCCGCGGCATCCACAAGATGATCACGGTCCGCCGCATCGTCGCCAACGAGGGCGTGGAGCGCAGCTTCCCGCTGCACTCGCCCCGCATGGCGAAGCTGGACGTCGTCCGCCGCGGCGACGCCCGTCGCGCGAAGCTCTTCTACCTGCGCGAGCGCTTCGGCAAGGCCCGCCGCCTGCGCGACCAGCGCCGCGGCCTGAAGCACGTCGAAGGCGGCACCGCGGAGTAAACAGGGGACAGGTCCACCTGTCCCCATTTTCGGGACGGTCGACCGCCCCGCTCGCACGAACCCCTGGCCCGCGGCCCCGCGCCGCGGGCCTTTCCTTTCCCCCCTACACTCGCCCCCGATGCACGTCCGACTGGTCAAGAGCTTCACCTTCGAGGCCGCGCACTGGCTGCCCACGTTCCCCGAGGGCCACAAGTGCCGCCGCATGCACGGCCACAGCTTCCGCGTGGACGTCGTGGTCGCCGGTCCGCTGGACCCAGCGAAGGGCTACCTGATGGACTACGGCGACATCAAGGCGCTGACCGGCCCCATCGAGAAGCAGCTCGACCACTTCTGCCTGAACGACATCGCGGGCCTGGAGAACCCAACCAGCGAGATGATCGCCAAGTGGATCTGGGACCGCCTCAAGCCGCAGCTGCCCACGCTCGCGCAGGTCGTCGTGCACGAGACGTGCACGTCGCGGTGCGAGTACGCGGGCTGAGCGCCGGACCGCGCGTCGCGCACGGCCGCGCGCCCCCGCTCACTTCAACGGCCGCACGAACACGTTCTCGAACTCCACCGGGCACCCGTGGCTCTGCAGCGCGATCGGGCCGCTCGCGGGCACGCCCGGCAGCTGCGCGTTGTCGATCACGCGCTTGCCGTTCAGGTCCACCGTCAGGCGGTCGCCCACCATGCGGATCACGAACCGGTTCCACTGCCCCACCGGGTTGTCGGCCGCGACCTTCGGCGTGCACGCCGCGCGCACCTCGGCCGGCATCTTCGGGTCGGTGCGGTAGCCCCAGACCTCGCCGCTGCCCACCGGCCAGCTCCAGATGTTCACCTGGCTCTTGCTGTTGCCGCGCAGGTAGATGCCGCTGTCGCGCTCCTCGATCTCGACCATCTTCACCGTGCCGTC
>CANHFL010000171.1 GCA_947459855.1 Planctomycetaceae bacterium
CACGCGGTCACCGCCGGTTCGGCGCGCGCCGCGCACGCAAGGGCCTCGGCGACGCGCGCCGCGACGGCGTCCAGCCGCACGCGCCGCATCAGCCGGTCGCCGAGCCGCGCGTCCGCGAAGTGGAGCGGCGGCTCGCACTCGGCGAAGTCGCCCTTCACCACCCAGCGCGTGCCCGCGGACGGGCCGTCGACCGCGGGATCGCTCGGGCCCAGCAGCGCGACGCAGGGCCGCCCCAGCCCATCGGCGATGCGCAGCGCCGCCGTGTCGCCGGCGACCACCAGCGACGCGGACCCGATCGCGGCCATCAGCTCGCCCACCGAGGTCCGGCCCGCCAGCACGGTGCAGCGCGCGGCCAGCGCGGCATCGCGCGGCACGGCGGCGCGCACTTCGTCGATCTCGTCGCGGCCGCCCACGAACGCGACGCGTGAGATCCCCGCGTCCAGCACGTGCGGCACCAGCGCCTGCCACCGCTCGGCGGGCCACCGACGCGAGGCCCACCGCGACGCCGGGGCGAAGACCGCGTAGCCGCCGTCCAGCCCCCCGGCCAGGCGTGCCTGCGCCCACGACTCCGCACACGCGGCCGGCACGTGCAGCCGCAGGTCGCGCACCATCGGCGCACCCGCCGCGGCCGCGACCGCAAGCGCCTGTTCCACCGCATGCCGGCCGCCCGCCGGCGCGCCAAGCGCGTGCAAGCACCTCCTCGCGACCGCCGACGCGCCTGCCGGACCGATCCGCCGGGGCGCCCGCGACCACCACGCAAGCATGCCGCTGGCCGCACTGCCCTCGCAATCAAGCACAAGGTCGTAGCGCGGCGCGCGGAGGCACGCCTGAAGCCAATGGAACCTCCCGCGTGCCGCCAGCGGATTCCACCATGCCCGCAGCAGCGCCGACGGCATCGGCACCGCGCGCGAAAGCGCTGGATGGGCACTGATCGCGTCGACGAACGCCTCGTCGACCAGGCAGTCGATGCGGGCGCCCGGCCAAGCCGCCCGGACCGAGGCCAGCACGGGAACGGTCCGGCAGACGTCGCCAAGGGAGCTCGGACGGATGATGAGGATGCGTCCGGGTGCGGCAGCCATCGCGACGGGGCCGCGCGGGCGGGCGCAGCGGCCTGAAGTATAGTTCTCCACCTTCCCCCCACCAGACGTGAGCAGCGCACCCGACCACAACGCCCCAGGAGCACCGCGGCCCGCTTCGCCGGACGAGGCGGCGGCGCTCGGCTCCACCGTCTCGGGCGGGTCCGGCGGCGCGCCCCGCCACTCGGTCGAGACGATGATCGGCCGCACCGCGGTCGATCGCGGCATGGCGTCGCGCGACGCGGTGGTCGCGGGCTTCAACGAGCTGAAGGCACTCCCCGCGGAGCGCCGAGCCGCGGAGTTCGAGCGCGTCTTCATCGAGCGGCGCATCCTGACGGCGCAGCAGATCGCCGCGCTTCGCGAGGAGCTGCGCCAGCCGACCGATCCCGGCAAGAGCGGCGCGCCGGTGGCCGCCGCGGCGGCCGCCAACTTCATCCCGGGCTACGACTTCGTGCGCAAGCTGGGCGCCGGCGCGATGGGCACCGTCGTGCTGGCCAAGCAGCGCAGCCTGGACCGGCTGGTGGCCATCAAGCTGCTCCCGAAGAAGTTCGCGCAGGACCGCCAGTACATCGACCGCTTCCTGAAGGAAGGCAAGGCCGCCGCCAAGCTGAACGACCCGAACATCGTCGCGGCGTTCGACGTCGGCCAGTCGCCCGCCGGCGAGTACTTCTTCGTGATGGAGTTCATCGACGGCGACACCGTCTTCGACCGGATCCAGGCGCAGCGGCGCATCCCCGAGGCCGACGCGATCCGCCTGGCGCGCCAGGCCGCCAGCGCGCTGCAGCACGCGCACGAGTGCGGCTTCATCCACCGCGACGTCAAGCCGAAGAACCTGATGCTCACGCGCAACGGCCTGCTCAAGCTGGCCGACCTCGGCCTGGCCCGCGCGGAGAGCGACTCCGACGCCGCCAGCGAGGAGCGCGGCAAGATCTTCGGCACGCCGTACTACATCTCGCCCGAGCAGGTGCGCGCGAGGCCGGTCACGCCGGCCACCGACATCTACGGACTGGGCGCGACGCTCTACCACATGGTCACGGGCAAGGTGCCGTTCGACGGCACGGCGCCGAAGGAGGTCATGCAGAAGCACCTGCGCGACCCCCTGGTGCCGCCCGACCAGCTGGTGCCGGCACTCTCCGGCGGGATCTCGATGATCATCGAGATGATGATGGCCAAGGACCCGCGCGAGCGCTACCGCAGCGCGAAGGACCTGATCGAGGACCTGGAACAGGTCGCCGCCGGCCAGCCCCCGGTGCACGCGCGCCCGAAGCTGGATGCGCCGGGCGGCGGGCTGGAGTCCGTGGGCACGCCCCAGGACGGCGAAGTCGCGATCGCCCGAGCTCCCGAGGCACCGAGCATCTTCGGCACGACCGCCGGCATCGTTCTAGCGACGATCGCGGGCCTGAGCATCGCGCTGAACGCGGCGCTCCTCCTCATGCTGCTGACGCGCAAGTGACCCGCGCGGCCGACGCGGCCGCACCGGGCTCAGCGCACCTCGACGAGCAGCTCGATCTCGACGCTGGCTCCGAGCGGCAGCGCGTTCGTGCCGACCGCGGCGCGCGCGTGGCGGCCGGGCTCGCCGAAGAGCTGCTGCAGCAGCTCGCTGCCGCCGTTGGCGACCTTGGGCTGCTCGGTGAAGCCGTCGTCCGACTGGACGAATGCGCCCACGCGAACGATCCGGACGACGCGCGAGAAGTCGCCGCCCACCTGGTCACCGACCACCGCCAGGCCGTTCAGGACGCACTGCCGGGCCGCCGCCTGGGCGGCCTCGACCGAGCACGCCGACGGCACGGGCCCCGTGGCCATCAGCTGGCCGTCCTTGAAGGGAAGCTGGCCCGAGACGAACACCAGGTTGCCCGTGCGAACGGCCGGGATGTAGGAAGCCACCGGCTTCGGGGCGGGGGGCAGGGTCAGTCCGAGGGCGGCAAGCTGCTGTTCGAAGGTCATGGGGGGCGAGTGTAAGCAACGGCTGGGTGGCGGGATGCGCCGGGAGCCACCCCCGTTCCCTGCGGCGGCACGTCCAGAAACCAGTCCCAAATCGAAAATCCCGTTCACGCAATGCCACCATTCCCTGAAACCGCGCGTATCTTGCTGGTGACGGCCCAGCCCGGATTCGGGCTCCGCCGCCGACAACCCGACGCGCGCTGGAGACTGCGCCACCCGCTCGACGCGGCATCCCCCCCGGCCCGACCAACCTCGGGCAGGTCCCGGATTCGGGACCCACGGAACCATGTCCTGATGCCATTCGTTCGCCGCCCGATGGGTGACACGCGCTGACCTGCCCGGCTGCCCCCTTGAATCACGTGGGCGGCCATGCACGGTCCGAATGGTCTTCGGAGCCACGTTTGGCCCATTCCGGCCGCCCCACGGGCTGCCGGACGCCGCCCCGACAGCTTGTTCCGTCGGGCGACGGTTGCACGGCCACCCGGGCTCCCGCTCCCCCGCGCAAACTCCCCTGCTTTGCAGACGGTCCGGTCGTCCGCCGCACAACGCGGCGCATGCCCGGATCGCCCCAAGGGACGGCGCCAGGCCCAGGCCTGGGCCGTCGGCGATCCAACAGTTCCCGCACGGTGCGGGACGCCATGTCGGAAGGACGTTCAGTCTCACCCACGTGAGGAGAACAAGCATCATGAAGAAGCGCGCATTCACGCTCGTCGAGCTGCTGGTGGTCGTGGCGATCATCGCGCTGCTCGTCGGACTCCTGCTGCCGGCGCTCGCCAAGGCCCAGGCCGCGGCGAAGACGGTCAAGGACTCCAACCAGATCAAGCAGATCTGCACCGCCATGCTCACCCGGGCCAACGAGAGCAAGGGCGGCAAGATGCCAATCCCGGGCCTCATCAACCGCAGGGCCTACAACGGCCAGCAGCTCCCGGGCGAGGGCGAAGAGGACTTTGCCCAGAACAACACCCGGTCGCTGTACTCGGCCTGCGTGGCGATGGGCCTCTTCAACACGGACCTGCTCTTCGGCCCGACCGAGGTGAACCCGGTCGTCCAGATCTACGCCAACTACAACTACCAGATGTACCGCCCGGCGACGGACATGTACTGGGACACCGGCTTCCTGGCGAACATCAACGCCACCGCCGGCGCCTCGGCGACCGCGGTCTGCCACACGTCCTACGCCCACCAGGTCCTCTGCGGCTGGCGCAAGGAACAGCACTGGCGCAACAACTCCGACTCGGCGCGCCCCTACTTCAGCACCCGCGGCACGCAGAACGGCGTGACCACCGGTGACCCG
>CANHFL010000172.1 GCA_947459855.1 Planctomycetaceae bacterium
GCGGGTGGGATCCCGCGGCGCTGGACGCGGTGCTGGCGCGGTGGGCAGCGACGCCGGCGGCCACCGCGGATCTGGACGCACGCCGAGCCCACGCGGCGAAGGCCGCCGTGCTGCTGCCGCCGGCGGAGTTCCCGGCGGCGGTGGGCGAACGCTGGAAGCGTTTCATGGAGCTGCCCGGCAAGTAGGCGGGCCCGGCATGCCCGCGCGCAGGGGTACGCTGCCTCGATGCTCCTGTCGCTCGCTGCGCTCCTCGCGATCGCCCCGCCCGCATCCACCGCCAACCTGGGTTACTACGCGCAGCCCGCGATCAACGGCGACCGCATCGTCTTCCAGTCCGGCGGCGACCTGTGGACCGCGGCGGTCCCCGCGGACGGCTCGCGCGCGGTGGCGCGCCGGCTGACCGGCGCGGCGGCGCTCGAGGCGCGCCCGGTGCTCAGCCCGGACGGCACGCGCGTCGCGTTCATGGGGTACATGGACGGCAACCCCGAGGTCTACGTGCTGCCGGTCGACGGCGGCATCCCGCGCCGCCTGACGTTCCACCCGGGGCGCGACATCCCCGTTGCGTGGACGCCGGACGGCGCTTCGGTCCTGGTGCGCAGCAGCCGTGCGAACCCGATGGGCCTGGACGAGCTGTGGAAGGCACCGGCCGCGGGCGGACCGCTCGAGCGCTTCCCGATGGGCGAGTGCTCGATGGCTTCGGTGAACCCGAAGTCGGGCGAGATCGCGTTCCTGCGCTGGAGCAACGAGAGCTGGTACTGGAAGGGCTACCGCGGCGGCACTGCGCCGGACGTTTGGGTGGCGTCGGGCGACATGAAGCAGTTCCGCCGCGCCACCAAGACCGACGAGAACGAGCTGTTCCCGATGTGGATCGGCGACCGGATCTTCTTCCTGTCCGACACCGACGGCCGCATGAACGTGTGGAGCGTGTCCGCCGACGGCACCGACCGCAAGCGGCACACCGACGCCGGCGCGGGCGATTTCGACCTGCGCTGGGCGTCCTGCGACGCCGGCGGTGCGCCGCGGATCGCGTACTGCCAGGGCGCGGACATCTGGCTGCTGGACGTGCCGACGGGCGGCGTGCGCAAGCTGGACATCGTGCTGGCGGGCGACCGCCTGGACGAGCGGCCGCGCCTGGTCGACCCGATGGCGGACCTCTCCGAGGTCGCGCCCTCGCCGGACGGGAAGCGCGTCGCGCTGGTCTCGCGCGGCGAGGTCGTGGTGGGCCCGGTGGGCAAGCCCGAGCCGGGCGTCATGCAGTCGTGGGTGCAGCTGGCCGGCTGCGGCGGAAGCCGCGAGTCGGGCGTGACCTGGGACGGCGACGGCACGATCGTCGTGCGCACCGACGCGGGCGGAGACGCGGCGATCGCGGCGCACGACATCGCGACGATCGGCATCCCGGGCGACTCCACGTGCCGGACGATCGCGAAGAGCGATCGATGGATCTTCGCACCGCAGGTCTCGCCCGACGGTGCTCGCGTGGCGTACGGCGACAAGAGCCTCCGCATGCTGGTGGCGCCGATGGCGGGCGGCGAGCCCACGGTCGTCGGCACCAGCGCCGATGGCGAGGTGACCGACTACCGCTGGTCGCCGGACGGCGCGTGGCTGGCATGGGTCGAGACCGGTGCCAACGGCCTGGGTCGCATCCACCTGTGGGAGGCCGCGACCGGCAAGGACACCTGCGTCAGCGACGGCATGACCGACGACCGTACGCCGCGCTGGGACCCGAAGGGGCTGTACCTGTACTTCACGTCGCCGCGCGCGATCGACCCGGTGATGGACCAGTTCGACATGGCGTTCGCCACCGTCAACGCGACCGAGGTGTTCGCCGTGGCGCTGGACGCGACGCTGCCGCCGCCGCTGCCGGCCGAGGCCGCCGCCGCGGGGATGGACCTGAAGGAATGGTCTGCGGCCGCGGCGCCCGAGGCGAAGGAGCCTGCGGAAGCGCCCGCTCCCCCCGAAGAGCCGGAGGAACCCGAGGCCGGTGAGGGTGTGCAGCCCGCGGAGCCCGGCATGGCGCCGCCCGCGCCCGAGGCCGAGGAACCCGCGCCCGCGATGCCGATCACGCTCGAGGGCTTCATGGCGCGCGCCGCGAAGCTGCCGGTGGATCCGGGCACGTTCGCGCAGGTGGAGGCGATCCATGGCGGCCTCCTCCTCCTGCAGCAGCCGCTCCAGGGGCTGCTGCAGCAGGGCGCAGGCGAGGGCCTGGCGGCGAACCCCGGCACGCTGCTGCACTGCGACCTGGCTGCAGGCGCGACCACCGCGCTGTCCGAGCAGGGCGTGGGCGGATTCGCGGTGAGCGACGGCGGGGCCGTCGCGATCCTGGTGACCACGGGCAACCAGCTGAAGGCGCTGAACCTGGCCGCGATCGGTGCATCGGCCGAGCCGATCCCGCTGCCCGGTGTCACCATCGCGGTGGACGTGCGTGCCGAGTGGACGCAGATCTTCGACGAGGCCTGGCGCCTGCTGCGCGACTTCTTCTGGAAGCCCGACATGGGCGGCGTCGACTGGAAGGCGGTGCGCGCGCGCTACGAGGCGCTCCTGCCGCGCGTCGGCACGCGGCTCGAGCTCACCGACCTGGTGGGCGAGATGTCGGGCGAGCTGGGCACCAGCCACACGTACATCGGCGGCGGCGAGAACTTCGAGGACCCGAAGCCGGTGACGATCGGCCTGCTTGGCATCGACGCGACGATCGTGCCCGAGGGCATCCGCATCGACCGCGTGCTGCCGGACTTCTCCGCGCAGGGCGGCGACGCCAGCCCGCTGGCCGCACCGCACCTGGGCGTGAAGCCGGGGGACGTGATCCTGGCCGTCGACGGCCGTGCCACGAAGGGCATCGGCGAGGTCGGCGAGCTGCTGCAGGGCAAGGGCGGGACGCCGGTGATGCTGGCGATCCTGCCGAAGGAGGGCGAGGCCGGCCAGCCGCCGAAGGCGCGCGTGGTCGAGGTCACGCCGATCCTTGGCGAGGAGCCGCTGCGCTATCGCGACTGGGTCGAGGGGCGCCGCCGTGCGGTGGCCGAGCGCTCGGGCGGCAAGCTGGGTTACATGCACATCCCGGACATGGGCGGCGCGGGCCTGAGCGCGTTCGTGCGCGGCTTCTACCCGCAGTTCGACAAGGCGGGCCTGGTCATCGACGATCGCTTCAACGGCGGCGGCTTCGTCAGCCAGATGATCCTGGAGCGCCTGAAGCGCCGCACGATCGCCCGCGACGTGGGCCGCGAGGGCCTTCCGATGCGCTACCCGACCCGCAGTCCCGAGGGCCCGATGGCGGTGATCGTCAACGAGAACGCCGGCTCCGACGGCGACATCTTCCCGTGGGCGTTCCGACAGTGGGGCATGGGCCCGGTGATCGGCATGCGAACGTGGGGCGGTGTCGTCGGCATCCGCGACGACAAGCCCTTCCAGGACGGCGGCCACGCCACGCAGCCCGAGTACGCGTTCTGGGAGCCGAAGCTCGGCTACTTCATCGAGAACCGCGGCGTGCAGCCCGACATCGAGGTCGAGCTGACGCCTGCCGACCGCGCGGCCGGCCGCGACCCGCAGCTGGAACGCGCGGTGGACGAGGTGCTGGCCCGCATCCCGAAGGACGCGGCCCCGATGCCGCCGAAGCCGGGCAAGGGCAACACGCCCGTCCCGCCCGCGGCGAAGTGAGGCGCGGGCCTCACTCGAACTTGCCGCGGTCCAGGATGCGGAAGTCGTAGAGCCCCGCGATGCCCGCGGCGTCCAGCTGGTCCAGCTTCTCGAGCTTCGCGACGAGCGGCTTCGGGTCGTCCATCGCCAGCTTGCCCAGCTGCTCGAACTTGTTGGCCAGGATGCCCTTCAGGTCCGCGGTCGTGTTGCGTGCGTGGCCCGAGGGGTACATCACCAGGCCGCTGTCCAGCGTGCGGCCGTCGGTCGTCGTGATGACCACCGAGGTCGGGATGCCGTCCGGGTACTTCGCGTCGTACTCGGGGCCGCCGTGCTCGAAGACGATCTTGTCCATGAGCGCGCGCGTCTCCGGGTGGAAGATCGCCTTGCCGTCGTAGTCGTACGGGCTGAGGAAGAGCGCCTTCCACGTGCCGTCGTTGTCGGCCGGCAGGCCGCCCTTCGCCTTCGCCATCTCGATCGCCTTCCGGTAGAGCGTGCTGACGATGTAGACCATCGAGTGGTCCGCGCTCTGGCGCGTCTTCGGGTCGCGCTTCGCGGGGTCGCCGATGATGCCGAACGCGGGCTCGTAGGCCACGATCTTGATCGACTTCACGCAGCCCGGGTTCGAGACGATCTCGGGGTGCTTGCGCATGAGGTCGATCAGGCCCTGCAGC
>CANHFL010000173.1 GCA_947459855.1 Planctomycetaceae bacterium
CATTCCATTGCGACCTTCCCGATACTGCCCTCCGCCGTACAGAACTGTTCGAAAGTACGTTGGAACCACTGGCAAAGAGGTTCAAGTCCCTTCACCCGCTTTCCAGTCTGACGCCGAAGGCCCTGCCTTCGGCTTCTGCGCTTTTGGGCGGTGTCGGCACGCGCCGGTCCCATGGACTGCTCCGCGGCGATGCCGCAGCATTCCGCGGTCACCGCCCCCACACCGCCAGCAAGAACCCAAGGTCGACGCCGTTGACCCTGCCATCACCGTCGAAGTCGGATGCGCAGGAGTCGCATTCGCCCCAGGCCGACAGCAAGATGCCGAGGTCAAGGCCATTGACGATGCCGTCGCCGTTGATGTCGGCGATCGATGCCTCGCACGCGTCGGGCACGAGGTTGCCGTTGCGGTCGGTCTCGCTCGCGGGCGCGATGACGATCGCGGTCGCGGCGGGGGCGTCCGTGCCGTACGAACGAAGCGTGCGCGCCATCAGGCCGGTGTCCGCGTCGTAGCCATTGACCGTCGACGACGACGTCGGCGACGTGACCACGATGCTGCGCGAATCACGGGCGTCGGCGATGGCATAGGCCTGCGAGGTCAGGCCGTTGCCCTGCACGTCCCAGCGCCCCTGGAGCGTTCCGGCCGCGCTCACGAGGAACACGCCGCCGAGGCCCGGCGCCGCGACGAGGAACGTGTTGTCGCGGTACGGATGGATGCCGCGCAGCGCCGGTGCCTGAGCGGTGAGGTCTGCGAACTGCGTGCGCGCGCCCGTCGGCCACGAGAGCTTCATGATGAGCCCCGCGCCGGTGGTCGCGAACGCCTGGCTGGTGCCGTTCGCGAGGCGGCGGAACACGAGGTCGCGCGCATCGTCGATGCTGAACGCCTCCGCGTACTGCACCGCGGCGTCGCCGCTGGCGGAGATGAGCATGATCCGCCCAGTCGCAAGCATCGCGGCGATCCGGCCATCCGGGGCCAACGCGACGGAACGAACCTCGCCATCGAACGCGGGGCCCCAGGGCGACGCCGCCACGTCGGCGACGCGGTCGAGCGCCCAGACCCGGTTGCCGGCGGCGGCGTACAGGCGGCCGTCCTTGCCGATCGCCAGGTCCACGATCGGGACCTCGCCCACCGTCACCGTGCGGCGGATGACGCCGGATCGAGGATCGAGTTCCCGCAGCAGCGCGTCGTTCGCGCTGGCCACCCAGCGCGACTTCGAACCGCGCAGCTCCGCGAAGTCGGGAGTCCCGTCACCGTCGCAATCCTCGCAGGAATCGAGGCGTGCGTCGCGGTTGCGATCGAGCGCCATGTCGGCGTTGATCTGGTCCGAGTCGGCCATCCCGTCGCCGTCGCAGTCAACCTCGCACTGGGCAAGCAGGCCGTTGCCGTTGCGGTCGAGGTCCGGATTCGCCACGGCGTCGGCGGAGTCGGGGATGCCGTTCGAGTCGCAGTCGGGCTCGCAGGCGTCGGGCCGGCCGTCGGCATTCGCGTCCACGAGCGCACCGGACGCGATCTGCACCGGGTCCGGCGTGCCGTTCCCGTCGCAGTCCTGGCACGCATCGAGGATGCCGTCCCCGTTCGCGTCGAGCGCCGGTTCCGCGGCGATCTCCTCGGCATCCGCGACGCCGTCGTCGTCGCAGTCCGTCGAGAGGCACGGCGCGGTCACCATGAAGCCCTCCATGCGGGCCACGGTTCCCGTGTGGAAGTACAGGTCGACGTTCGCGCTGGCGCCGCTGAGCGTATGGCAGTAGCTCATGATGGTGCCGCGCTGCACGCCGCCGCTTGCGCATGTGTCGATGCCATAGTCGTGCGTGTGCAGGGTGCCGACGTTGTGGCCAAGCTCATGCGCCACGACGTTGACGTCCCAGTTGGCCGGGTTGCTCGGCGAGCCCGCGACGAAGGCACCGATCAGGTAGCCGTTGACGGAATAGCCGTACTCGGGATTGCACGCCGTGCTCAGGTACGCGACGCCGCCGTACGGCAGGTTTCGGCGACCCGTGAAGAACGTGAACAGGTCTCGGTCGATGTCCGCGCCGTTCTCGACCCAGTGCTGGCGGAACGGCTCGAGCGGGTTGGCTTCGTTGAACAGGTCATCCGCGGACGGCTGCACGCGGAGGTACGAGATCACGATGCCCGCGTCGCAATCACGCCGGTAGATCGCGGAAACCTCGCCGACGAGGGCGGCGGTGTACTCCGTCAACGCGGTCGCGCTCGGGAAGATCGCGTAGTACTCGTTGTCCGAATCGACCGCGAGTTCGATGATCCGGCGACCGCCGGGAGGAATGCTCCCGGCCGCCGCGGCGAAGCTTCCCTCGGGCGGCGCGCCTGCGTGCAGGCACTGGCAGCGAGCAACCTCGGGGTCGGCGACCGCCGCGATCCGCACGAAGGCGCTCGGGCCCGAGCACAGGCCCTTCTCCTGGCTGTCGAGCCGCGACAGGGCGAAGAGGCCGCGCCCCTCGCCGAGATCGACCATCGCGGCGACGCCCGTCGAGCCGATCGCCACGTACGCGCTCGAACCGGCGAAGCCGGCCACCGATCCCTCGAAGTGGCGCACCGCGTGGATCGCCTTGGTCAGCGTGGCGTCCACCGCGCGCGTGCGCGAGCCGGACTCGACGACGGCATCGGATGCCACGGCGCGCATCGCGTGCATGGCCAGCGTGACGGAGCCGACGCCCGGCAGCTGAATGCCGACGTGGGCTTCGGCCGACGCAGCCGGCCCGAGCGACGCAGCGATCGCGCTGGGCACGTCGACGCCCGCGGTGGGCACCTGCGCCAGGGCTTGGAGGGCGATCGAGGCGAGCGTGGTAACGATGAAGGGGAGGGAGTGCGAGATTCTCATGGTTGCGTGCCTCGGAAGCAGGCCCGGGCTGCAGGAGCGGGGTCCGAGGCTCCGAGAGTAGTCCGAGCGGGCGAAAAGTCACGCAACTGCCACGGGCAACACCGCCTGCTTCGCGTCGGCGTCGTCCGGTTCCGCACTTCCCCCACCGCTAGCATCCCCCCCCATGCCCCCCTCCCCCAAGCACAAGGCCGAGCTGAACCGTCTGCTCGAGACCGGCCAGCTTGAGCAGGCCCGGGCGCTGGCGTCGGACCTGGTCCGCCGCAACCCGCTGGATGCCGAGGGCTGGCTGGGCATCGCGCGCAGCGCGATCGGGCTGGGGCGGCTGCCGGTGGCGCAGGAGGCGCTGAACCGCTCCTCGGGCGTGCTGCGGCACGACCACCGCTGGATCTACGCGTCCGCCATCGTCGAGCACTACACCGGGCGCAGCGCGCAGGCCGTGGACCGCCTGCGGCTGCTCATCGACCGCAAGGCGCCCAACCAGCGGGACGCGCAGATCTTCCTGCTGGACGTGCTGCACCGCATGGGCCGCCGCGACGAGGTTCGCCGGCTGGTCGCGGCCGGCGGCGACTGGACCAACGACCTGCGCGGCCGGATCCTGGCCGCGCGCTGCCTGGGCGAGACCGATCCCGCCCGTGCCGCGGCCGAGCTCGAGGCACTGGCGCGCGGCCCCGGCGAAGCGGTCCAGCGCCGCAACGCGGGCTTCGAGGCCGTCGCGCTGCTCGACAAGGCCGGCGAGTACCGGAAGGCGTGGGACCTCGCGACCTTCGTGCACGCCCAGACCAGCGGTGCGTTCGACTCCGCCAGCCTGCTTGCCGGCCTGCGCGAGCAGCAGGACCTGGTCGGCCGCGGCAAGCCGTGGTTCGAGCCGCGCGTGCCGCCGGTCGAGGGCGTCGCGTTCATCACCGGCATGCCGCGCAGCGGCACCACGCTCATCGAGCAGATGCTGGACCGCCACTCGCAGATGGCCGGCATCGGCGAATTCGAGGGCATCGAGCTCGTGGGCGAGATGCTGCGCCAGTGCGGCGCGTGGTGCCGCGGGCTGGGCGTGATCGACCCCGCCGCCGCCGCGCAGGTCCAGTCCACCTACGTGACGGGTTCGTCCACCGACGCGGTGGCCGGCAAGCGCTGGCGCGTCGACAAGTCGCTGCACACGTGGCGCTGGCTGCCGGCGGTGGCGGCCATCCTG
The DNA here is from genome assembly GCA_947459855.1 of Planctomycetaceae bacterium. Classification (GTDB taxonomy): domain Bacteria; phylum Planctomycetota; class Phycisphaerae; order Phycisphaerales; family SM1A02; genus UBA966. The sequence goes on from CANHFL010000173.1 coordinate 4,020, forward strand.
CCGGGCGCCCGCTGCATCCACGTGGCGCGCGACCCGCGCGACACCGCGGTCAGCCTGTTCCTCTCGAACTTCCACTACCGGAACTTCGCGTGGACGCGGTCGCTGCACGAGATCGCGCAGCTCATGGAGTGCGAACGCGCGCTCTCGCTGCAGGCGCTCCGGGTGCTGGGCATCCCGCACGAGGCGATCGTCTACGAGGACCTGGTCGAGGACGTCGAGGGCCACGCCCGCCGGGTGGCCGCGCTGCTGGGCGTCGAGCCCGAGCCCG
>CANHFL010000174.1 GCA_947459855.1 Planctomycetaceae bacterium
AGGGGCTGGGCGAGCGGTCGTCCGGCCTGATCGACCGCGTGGGTGCGCCGGTCGCGCTGTCCGGCCTGCTGGTCGCCGTGCTGATCCTGACCCCGGAAGGCCTGGCGGCCGTCCGCGCCGCGCACCAGAACTCCATGCAGCGGACCATGAACATCCTGCTCGGCTCGGCGCTCTCGACGATCGGCCTGACGGTGCCCGCCGTGCTGCTGCTGGCGATCTTCCTGCACCGGGACGTCGAACTGGGCCTGGAGCCCACCGAGCTCGTCCTGCTGGTCGCGACCCTGCTGGTCTCGATGACCACGGTCATGCGCGGGCGCGTCAACCCCATGCAGGGGGTGGTCCACCTGACCCTGTTCCTGACCTACGTGGTGCTGATCTTCGACTGAGGTCCAGGAACGGCGATCTGGCGGGAATCCCGGGGCCGCGTCACATTCCTGCGAATCCGGCCGGTATGGAGCACTGCGGGCGCGCACCCATGCGCGATACTCGGCCTGCGTCGGACCCCAACCGGATCGGAGCCTGCATGCACCGGATCTTCCGCTGGACCCGTTTCGCGCCTGCGATCGCCGCCGTCGGCATGGCCCTGGCCGCTGCCACGCACGCCGCGGCCGCGCCGCCCACCGTGACCTTCCGCCAGGCGTCCGGTTGGAACGACGGCTTCACCGGCGGCATCGACATCACGAACCCCGCGGGCAACGCGCCCATCGCCGGCTGGACCCTGCGTGTGCGCTGGGCGGTGCCGTTCACGGGCTGGTGGAACTGCCTGCTCTCGCAGGATGCCGGCACGTACGTGATCACGAACGAGAGCTGGAACGGCACCATCGCGGCCGGCGCGACGGTGTCGCTCGGCTTCACCGCATCGGGGCAGTTCGCACCGACCGTCGCCGAGTGCACGCTCAACGGCGTCGCCGCGACGGTTCTTTACGCGGGCGGCGGTGGCGGCGGCGGCGGAAGCGGCACGGCGCTCGTGCGGATGGCCGGCGTCGCCGACGACGCGCTCTCCGCGGCGATCCCGCCCGGCGCGTCCACGTTCGCGCTCTCGCTGACCAACGGCACCGCGCCGTCCGCGTGGGAGGCCGCCTCGAACAACCCCGCCGTGTGTGCGGCCAGCGTGCAGGGTTCGACGCTCACGCTCACCGGTGCGGCGCCCGGGCTGGCGGGCATCCGCCTGAAGGACCCCGCATCGGGCAGCGAACGCCTGCTGGGCATCGCGGTGCGCACCGCGGCGGGTGCGTTCCCCGGCATGCCGGCGCACGTCGCGCTCGGCAGCGTCAGCGAGGACACCACCAGCCAGCTGGACTACTGGAAGTCGTTCGGCACGGGCCTGGCGAACCGCCGCGTCGACATCCGCTACATCTACATCAACGGTGGCCCGGTGAACGGCTGGCGCACCTGGACCACGGTGGCCGGCGACCGCGCGCGCCGCTACATCCGCGAGAGCAGGAAGCTCGGCTTCATCCCGTGCTTCGTTCACTACAACGTGCCGGACGGCGGCGAGAGCTTCACCACCGACAGCGAGCACCTGGGCAGCGCCGCGTACATGCAGGGCTACTGGAAGGACCTGGCGCTCTTCCTTCGCATCTGCCGCGAGGAGACCGCCGACGGCTGGCCCGTCATGGTGATCTACGAGCCCGACCTGCTGGGTTACATGGCGCAGAACGGCATCCAGCCCACCGCGGCCAGCTGGCCCGCGACCGGCGGCCCGGACGTGCAGGTGCAGCAGGCGTACACCACCGCCGGATGGGACGGCGCCGCGATCCTGGGTGCTTCCGACCCGGCGTTCCCGAACACGCTCCGCGGATTCGTCGAGGCCGTGAACTACCTCACGAAGCGCGACCTGCCGAACGCGCAGTTCGGCTGGCAGTTCAACCTGTGGGCGTCGCCGCCGGGCGGATGGACGACGCCCATCTCGGGCAAGGGCGTGATGCACCTGACCGACTCGGGCACGTTCGCGGTGCAGGTGCAGAAGGTGCGCGACGAGGCGCGCGCGATCGCGCAGTACTACGTCGCGTGCGGCGTCGCGACGCACGGCGCGACGCTCGTCTCGATCGACAAGTACGGCCTGGACGCCGGCGCCGAGACGGGCGCCGCCGCGAACCCGGCAGGCAGCACCTGGTTCTGGAACAACGACCACTGGAACAACTACCTGGCGTTCGTCGGGCAGCTGCACGCGGTCTCGGGCCTGCCGGTGGTGCTCTGGCAGCTGCCGGTGGGGCACATCAACACGACCGCCGAGGTGCCCGCCGCGGGCGGTGCGTTCCCCGTGCTGGACAACACCAGCCGCCGCTACGAGGACAGCGCTCCGGACTTCTTCCTGGGCGACACGTTCGACGCCGGCGCGCGCACGTCCTTCTTCCAGCAGAACCGCTGGGCGGATCCCAAGCTCGCCGCCGCCGGCGCGCGGCTCACATGGGGCGCCCACGTGCAGGAGGCCCGCGACGCCGGCGTGAGCGCGATGCTCTTCGGCCCCGGCGTGGGCGACAGCACCGCGAACATCCCGGCGAGCGGCACCTTCGACACGCTTGGCACCGACGGCGGCTGGTTCATGCAGCGCGCGCAGCGCTACCTGCAGTCGCCCGTGCCGCTGGTGCCCGCGTGCGCGGCCGACCTGAACCGCGACGGCGCCGTCGACGGCGCCGACCTCGGAACGCTCCTGGCCGCGTGGGGCCCCGCATCTGCGGGCGCCGCGGCCGACCTCGACCGGGACGGCGCCGTCTCGGGAAGCGACCTCGGACTCCTCCTCGCATCGTGGGGACCCTGCCAATGAACGCGCACCGCTCCGGCGTCCGACGCCGCACGCACCTCTTGGGCATCGCGCTCGCCGCAATCGGCTGGCTGGCCGGCACCGCGGCTGCCGCGCCACCGCTCGTGACCTTCGCCAAGACCAGCGGCTGGGACGGCGGCTTCGGCGGCGAGATCCGCATCACCAACCGCGGCGCCGCGTCCATCGCCGACTGGCAGCTGCAGTACGACGGCGGTCCCGCGATCACCGGCATCTGGAACGGCACGATGTCCACGTCCAACGGGCGCGTCACGATCGTGAACGCCGGGTGGAACGGGACGATCGCGGTCGGGGCCACGGTCACGATCGGCCTCAACGGCTCGGGCACGCTGAACGAGAACGTGAGCAACTGCAGCGTGAACGGCGTCGCGGCGGATATCGCCTACTCGGGGTCGTCGGGCGGCTCCGGCGGGGGCGGCGGTTCGGGCGGTGGTGGCTCCGGGGGCGGAACCGGCGATCCGACGATCCCGCACGGCCCGTTCGACTGCTTCACCGACCTGAACGGCGACGGCACCACCGACGGCGGCGACCTGGGCGCGCTGCTCGCGGCGTGGGGACCCGCCGCGGCGAACGCGCCGGCCGACTTCGACCGCAACGGCACCGTCGACGGCGCGGACATGGCCGTGCTGCTCGGCCGCTGGGGCGCGTGCCCCGAACCCAAGCGCATCGTCGGCTACTGGATCGAGTGGGGCATCTACGGCCGCAACTACCAGCCGGCCGACACGCCGTTCCACAAGGTCACGCACCTCAACTACGCGTTCGCGAACGTCGACGCCACGTACCACGTGGTGCCCTACGACAGCTACGCGGCCATCGACAAGGCCTATCCCGGCGACACGTGGAACCAGCCCGTCCGAGGCGCCTACAACCAGCTGAACAACGTCCTCAAGAAGCAGCACCCGCACCTGAAGACGCTCATCTCGGTCGGCGGCTGGACGCTGAGCGCGCGGTTCAGCGATGCGGCGCTCACGCCCGCCAACCGCACGACGTTCGCCGACAGCTGCGTCGCGTTCATCCGCCAGTACGGGTTCGACGGCGTCGACATCGACTGGGAGTACCCCGGCGGCGGCGGCCTGGACGGGAACGTCGCGCGCCCGGAGGACAAGCGGAACTTCACGCTGCTCCTGCAGGCCGTGCGCCAGAAGCTGGACGCCGCCGGCGCCGCCGACGGCAAGCGCTACCTGCTGACGATCGCCGCGCCGGCCGGCTACGACAAGATCGCGAACATCGAGCCCGTCGCGGTCGCCGCGACGGTCGACTGGATCAACGTGATGAACTACGACTACTTCGGCGCGTGGGACCCCAGCTTCACCGCGAACCATGCGCCGCTGCGCGCCAACCCGGCGATGCCCGCGAACCCGCAGCTCTCGTCGAAGTACAACGTCGTCTCGAGCATCGGGCAGTACCTGGCCGCGGGCGTGCCGGCGTCGCAGCTGGTGATGGGCCTGCCGGCGTACGGGCGCGCCTGGCGCGGGGTGCCCGCCACGAACAACGG
>CANHFL010000175.1 GCA_947459855.1 Planctomycetaceae bacterium
ACCGCCCAGAGCACCACGATGGCCACGCCGATGCGCGGGGCGCCGGCGAGCGCGTCGTGGAAGCTGGCGATGAGCAGCAGCATGGCCGCGAACGAGAGCCCGAACGTCGCGAAGGCGATGCGCGGCTCGGGCGCCTGCTGCACCGCGCGGTGGAAGGTTAGGTCGAAGTAGGGGCTCAGCAGGAAGCCGGCCGCGATCGTCGGCAGCGCCCACACGAGCGGCATCGTGCCCAGGAGCGGCGGACCGCCGGCGTGGGATGCCGGGTCGCCGGCCGCGACCGCGGGGTCGACGCCGCCCGGAAGCAGCACCACCAGGGCGCTGGCCAGGCTGACCACCGTGCCCGCGGTGCGCCAGAAGCCGTCGCCGCGCAGGGCCAGGATGAATCCTGCCAGCAGCACCACGACGGGCGCGCCCGTGGAGACCACCGTGCGCAGTGCATCGAGCTCGCCGCCCGGTGCGCGCGTGCCGACCACCAGGAACTGCGCGGCCCATCCGGCGAAGTATGCCTGGTACGCGATCGTCACCGCCCCGAAGAGCGCGCACATCCACCCGAGCCGCACGACCATCGCGCGCGAGCGGTCGCGGTCCAGGACGAACCCGAACGCCGCGCAGCCCAACACGTTTGGAAGGAAGAACGCCCAGAACCCCGGCCAGCCCCACAGACGCAGCAGGATGAACGGCAGGTACATGCCGATGCACCACGTCCAGCTGGAGGTGCAGAAGAGGCCCCACTGGATGGATTCGAGGGTGCGCCGCACGGTCACTTCCGCTTCGCGCGGCGTTCCAGCTTCGCCTTGATCATCGCCTTCGGCGTGCAGTGGAAGGTGATGTCGCACTTGCCGACCAGCGGGGCCTTCTCGCCCGGCTTGTGGGCGTGCTGGCGGATCTCCATCTCGAGCGGGATGTTGAACTCGCCGCCGGCGGCCAGCTTCGCGTCCAGGTCACCCGAGTTCATGACCTCGTACATCGCGGGGCCGTAGCAGGGGCGCAGGAAGCGGTACTTCATCTCCTTGCAGACCACGATGTAGTCGCTGCCGCACTTGGCGAACAGGTAGAGCCCGCCCGCGACCTCGGAGTTGCCCAGGAGCGCCGCGCCCGCCATCGCGTTGTACCAGTTGCGGTTGAAGCGGCGGAACGGCAGGACGGCCACGAAGCCGCTCTCGCCGACGCGCTCCATCTTGATGCCGCTGCGGAAGGCGTAGGGGAGCCAGATGGAGCTGAAGGCCTTCTGCAGAAGGTTGCTCTTCATGCTGGTCCGGCTGAGCCAGGCCTCGAGCTTCTCGCCGATGCTCAGGGGGGCGGCGGCCGGCTGGCCGCGGCCGTCGGTGTCCGGCCCCGGGTTGGCGGGGTCGGGCAGGGGCTCGGGGTGGGCGTTGGCGGTGGACATCTGGCGGGTGGGGCGCGGCACCGCCCGGCTGGCGGGCGAACGGGGATTCTAGTGGCCCGCCGACACAGGCAGGACCCGCGGATTTGGTGTGGAATCAGCGTCCCATGCGAACCCTCGCCGTCTGCTCGTGGAGCCTCCGCCCCGAAACGCCCGACGTGCTCGCCGACGCCCTCGGCCGCGTCGGCATCGACGCCGTGCAGCTGGCGCTCGTGCCCTGCGTCGAGCAGCCCGCGGTCTGGGCCGGCGCGATCGCCCGCCTGCGCTCCCGTGGCATCCGCACGGTCAGCGGCATGCTGGCGACGGTGGGCGAGGACTATTCCACGCTCGAGACGATCGCGAAGACCGGCGGCGTGCGTCCGGCCGGCACGTGGGCGCGCAACCTGGAGCTGGCCAAGTCGACCGCCGCGATCGCCGGCGAGGCGGGCGTGCCGCTCGTCACCTTCCACGCCGGTTTCCTGCCGCACGACCGCGCCGACGCCGAGCGTGTCGCCATGATCGACCGCCTGCGCGCGATCGCCGATGCCTACGCCGCGCATGGGGTCCGCGTCGCGTTCGAGACCGGCCAGGAGAGCGCGGCCACGCTGACCGAGGCGCTGGCCGACATCGCGCACCCGAACGTGGGCGTGAACTTCGACCCCGCGAACATGATCCTCTACGGGATGGGCGACCCCGTCGCCGCCCTCCGCATGCTGGCCCCGCACGTCTTCCAGATCCACGTCAAGGACGCGGTGCCGACCGCCGTCCCCGGCACGTGGGGCGACGAGGTGGTGGCCGGCACCGGCGCCGTCGACTGGCCGGCCTTCTTCGCGGCGGTCCGTGCGCTGCCGCGGCCCGTGGACCTGGTGATCGAGCGCGAGGCCGGCCCGACGCGCGAGGCGGACATCCGCGCGGCACGCGAAATGGTGTCCCGCCTGGCCCCCGACCTCTCGAAATAGGTTCGGGATATCCCGAACCGGATTTCCGTCCCTCCCGCCTACGATTCCCCCATGCCCACCTACGTCTATGCCATCGTCAAGCCCGACGGCACCGACGGCACGGTCTTCGAGGTGTTCCAGAAGCTGAGCGACCCGCCGCTCACGCACCACCCCGAGACCGGCGAGCCGGTGCGCAAGCTCATCGTCGCGCCGCAGGTGCAGACCAACAGCGACACGCAGCGCTTCTCGAAGAGCAACCTCGAGCGCCTCGGCTTCAGCCGCTTCGAGCGCAAGGGAAGCGGCTACTTCGAGAAGACCGCCGGCAAGGGCCCGGACGCGATCAGCGCGGACGACTGATCCCGCGCCGGTTCCCTACCATCCGCGCATGGCCGCGAAGCCGCCAGCCGCCGCACGCATCGCCGAGCTCCGGGAGCTCCTCCACCGCGCCAACCGCGCGTACTACGTGGATGCCGCGCCGTTCATGGCGGACTCGGAGTTCGACGCGCTGCTGGCGGAGCTCGTCGCCCTCGAGGCGAAGCACCCCGAGCTGGCCGACCCGAACAGCCCCACGCAGCGCGTCGGCGGCGAGGCCGCGACCGGCTTCCGCCAGGTCACGCACCGCGTGCCGATGATGTCGGTGGACAACACCTATTCCGTCGAGGACCTGCGCGCGTGGTGGGAGCGGTGCGAGCGCTCCCTCGGCCACGGCTTCACGGCCGTCGCGGATCCGAAGGTCGACGGCGTCGCGATCAGCCTGCGCTACGAGGACGGCCGCCTGGTCGAGGCCGCCACGCGCGGCGACGGCACGGTGGGCGACGACGTCACCCGCAACGTGCGCGCGATCGACGCGGTGCCGCTGGTGCTCGTCGGCGCGGAGGGCGCGCGCGTTCCCGCGGTGCTCGAGGTCCGCGGCGAGATCTTCATGCCGAACGCCAGCTTCGAGCGCATCAACGACGAGCGCCGCCGCGCGGGCGAGCCCGAGTTCATGAACGCGCGCAACTCGACCGCCGGCACGCTGAAGAGCCTGGACCCCGCGGTCGTCCGCTCGCGGCGCCTGAGCTTCGTGGCGCACGGCGCGGGCCACGTCGAGGACGTCGAGCTCCACGGCCGCCCGGTCGCCAGCTACGGCGAGTTCCTCGACGCGCTCCGCGCGCTGGGCGTCCCCGTCTCGCCGCTCGCGCAGCGCTGCGCCACCGCCGACGAGTGCGTCGCCGCGATCGGGTCCTTCGCCGACCGCCGCGCCGAGCTTCCGTACGCCACCGACGGCATGGTGGTGAAGGTCGACTCCTTCGCCGACCAGCGCGCGCTGGGCGTCACCGCCAAGGCGCCGCGCTGGGCCGTCGCGTTCAAGTACCCCGCCGAGCGGAAGCCGACGGTCCTCGAGCGCATCGACTGGCAGGTCGGCAAGGGCGGCACGCTCACCCCGCGCGCGTCGATGCGCCCGGTCGTCATCGCCGGCACCAAGGTCCAGCATGCGACGCTCCACAACATCGACGAGATCCACCGCAAGGACATCCGCATCGGCGACACGGTGATCGTGGAGAAGGCCGGCGAGATCATCCCGCAGGTGGTCGAGGTCGATCTCGCGAAGCGCCCCGCGGACGCCGTGCCCGTCGAGCCGCCCGCCGCGTGCCCCAGCTGCGGCGAGCCCGTCGAGAAGGACGGCCCCAAGCTCTTCTGCGTCAACGCGTCGTGTCCCGAGCAGTTCCGCGAGCGCCTGAAGTGGTTCGTCGGCCGCGCGCAGATGGACATCGACGGGCTTGGCGAGAAGATCGTCGACGCGCTGATCGACGCCGGGCTCGTGAAGGGCTTCGCCGACGTCTTCCGCCTGGACCCGGCGGCGGTGGCCGCGCTGACCTCCGAATCCGAGACGAAGGCCGGCAAGAAGGTCGTCCGCAAGATCGGCGAGAAGACCGCCGCGTCGATCGGCGCCAGCGCGGCGGAGGCGCGGGGCAGGGG
>CANHFL010000176.1 GCA_947459855.1 Planctomycetaceae bacterium
CGGCGAACGGCACCAGCCTCGGCACCACGGGCCTCGGCCCGCGGCCCGAGCATTGGGCGCGTCCCGAACGGATCGGCCGAGTCACGGATGATTCGGCTTCAAAGCGGCGACCTGCCACGGCTGGCATCGTCGACGCACGCCCCCTCCAGGGCGAGGGCCTCCGGGCCCGAAGTTCCGTCGTTGCCCCCGCGTCGGCCTTGGCCGGCGCGGGGGCATTTTCATTGGTGGCCTGCGTGAGGGCGTGCCGCAAATGCATGGCCGGCAATGGCTTGCGGTCCAGGCATCCGCCGTGCCGCGGGCCTGATCCACGACCCAAGGTCCGTCAAAGCCGCTCAAATTTCACCGAAGGGGGGTGGTACGCCCGATGTCCTTGGCTACGCTTGGTCTGCGTGCGGCATGAAGCCGCCGCCTGCCAGAAGTCCACAAGGATCGGCCACAGGGCCGCGTGGCTGGCAGTGTCGGTCGCCTCGGTAGGCGGAACGCAGGCAGGAGGCTCTTGCGATGCTCGTGATCACTCGCCGCGAGGGGGAAGAAGTCGTGATCGGAGACCCCGCCGCGCCCTTGGGCATCGTGCGGATCGCCACCATCAAGGGCGATCGGGTCCGGATTGCGTTCGAGTTCCCCCGTGAGGTCTCCGTGCACCGCCGCGAGGTCGCCGACCAGATCCTCCAGGACCAGGACAAGAAGAACGTGATCGGCCAGATCCGGCCGGCCGGCGAGTCGGGCTGACCGCCCGGCCCCAGCCTCAATCCACCGCTCGAACCGACCGAACCTCCGGCACCACCGCCCGGAGGTTCTTCTCTATCCCGCCCTGCAGGGTCATCCCGCTGGAGGGGCAGCCCACGCACGCCCCCTTGAACCGGACCGAGACGTCGCCGGTGGGTTCCACGTCGACCAGCTCGACGTCGCCGCCATCCTCCTGGATCGTGGGGCGGATCGCCTCCAAGACCTCCAGCACGCGCAGCCGGACGGCCGGCAGCGCACGGGGGTCGATCGTGGTGGCGGACCGGTCCATGGGTGCTTGGATGGTAGCGCGCGGTGGTCCTTACACTTGCTCCGATGCCACGGACGTGCATGCTGCGCCCCGCTTCCGATCGCCTCCGAGCTGCCTCCGCCGCGGCCGGGCTGGCCTTGCTGGCCGTGTCCGGGTGCGCGCAGAAGGACGTCGACCCGATGGTGGTGCTGCAGGGTGATTCCTACAGCACCGAGACCCAGGAGGCCGCGATCCAGGCACTGGCCGCGCAGCAGCCGCTCTCCGACGAGGCCAAGAAGGTGCTGCGCCGCGTGCTGCTGGCGCCCGGTCAGGCACTGAAGGTCCGGCAGGAGGCGTTCAACCTGCTCCTGGTGTCCGACCGCAACGCGATGCGCGAGGCGCTGGAGACGAACATCGTCCGCTTCGACGCCTGGGAGGCGCGGCGCTGGATGCTGGAGCAGATCGGCGCGCGCGGGCTGAAGGACTTCACCACGGTGGCGGTCAACTCGTGGGCCGCGGTCGTGCCGGCGTGGGGCAACGACGAGCTGAAGCGTCCCGAGTACCTGGCGCTTGCCGAGCTTTACGGGGCCGACAAGGTGCCGGACGCCCTGTTCGCCGTCATGATGGAGGCGCACCCGATCCGCCAGGCGGGCCTTCGCACGCGTTGCTGGGAACTGCTGATGCGCATCGGCCAGCGCGACCGCCTGCAGCAGCTGGTGGCGTCATCGACGGCTCGCCCCGACGACGTGATGGTCCGCGACATCCGGCGGATCAACCAGGACCTGGGCATCCTGCCCGAGACCCGCGAGGAGCTGCTGTGGCTGGCCAAGCTGCAGCAGACCGCGACGCCGGCGTACTGGAAGCTGGCGTCGGAGGCGCTCACGAAGGTTCCGGAGGAGCAGAAGCGCAACTTCGAGCTGCGCGGCGTGGCCGTGGCGATCGCCGCGTACAAGCGGCGTCCGGAGCTGCTCGGCATGACCGTCGACCAGCTGTACGCCGACCTCCGGCCCAAGCTCGAGTCGCGCAACGCCGGCAAGTACTGCCCCAACTTCAACGGATTCGACTCCGGCCGGACCGAGACCCTCTCCGACCAGCGCAAGCAGGCCCGGTGGATCGACCTGGTGGCCGTCGAGCTGGCGCTTGACCTGGTCGACGACCCCAGGGTCCGCACGCGCCTCTTCGACCTGGCCGACCGCGACCACCAGGACCGGCGCACCGAGTACGGCGGCATCATCCGGCTGGCCGACGACGGGTCGTTCGACATCGTCGAGGTGCGGCCGCGCGTGACCGGCAGCGACACGCGCTTCGAGGCGCCGCAGGAGCTCTTCGACCAGGGCTACACGTCGCTCTTCCACTTCCACATGCACACCCAGGAGTTCGAGAACGGCAGCTACGCCGGGCCGCACATGGGGGACTTCCAGTATTCGAACGCGACGCGCGCGAACTGCATGGTGTTCTCGTTCGTCTCGCGCCGGGAGCTGAATGCCGACTTCTACCGCCACGGCAAGTTCGTGGTGGACCTGGGCACCTGCCCGCGACCCGAGTGACGCAGGAGGCACCCGCGATGCGCTTCGCCAAGATGCACGGCCTGGGCAACGACTACGTGTACGTCGACGGCGCGTCGCACCCGGTGGAGGACGCGCCCGCGCTCGCGCGCTGGGTGAGCGACCGGAACTTCGGCATCGGCAGCGATGGGCTGATCGTGGTGGATCCGCCAAGCGACCCGGCGGCGGCGGACGTGCGCATGCGCATGTTCAATGCCGACGGCAGCGAGGGCATGATGTGCGGCAACGGCGTCCGCTGCGTGGCCAAGTTCGCGGTCGACCGCGGGCTGGGCGAGCGCAATCCGCTGCGGGTGGAGACGCGCCGCGGCGTGCTGGGCGTGCACTGGACGCGCGGCGGCCACGACGGCACCGTCTGCACGGCCACCGTGGAGATGGGCGAGCCGATCCTGGCGTGCGCCCGGATCCCGGCGCTGATCCCCGGCGTGGCCCCGGCCAACGCGGTGGTGGACCACGCGCTGGACGGCGGCTTCTGGAAGGCTTCGGGCGCTCAGTCGGGCTGGGAGGAGCGCTGCGGGCTGGACCCGCGGATGACGCTCATCTCGATGGGCAACCCGCATGCGGTGCTGTGGGTGAGCGACGTGTCCGCGGTGCCGCTGGAGGCCGTCGGGCCGTTCATGGAGCGGCACGCATGGTTCCCGGAGCGGATCAACGTGCACTTCGTGCAGGTGCTGGGACCGCGCGAGGTGCGCATGCGGACGTGGGAACGCGGCAGCGGCGCGACCAAGGCGTGCGGCACCGGCGCGAGCGCCGTGTGCGTGGCGGGTGTGCTGACCGGCCGGACCGGTTCGCCGCTGCGCGCGCACCTGCCGGGCGGGCCGCTCGACCTGGAGTGGGAAGGCGGCGCGAACACCGTGCGCATGACCGGTCCCGCGGTCGAGGTGTTCGAGGGCGACCTGGATCTGGGCGCGCGCCCCGCGGAGGGCGCATGACCCTGAGCGCACGCGAGCAGGCGGTGTGTGCGTGGATCGCCGCGCGGCATCAGGCGATGGTGGACGAGCTGGCGGCGTGGGTCGCGATCCCGACGGGACGCGGTTTCGCGCCCGGGCTGCACCGGCAGCGGGCGCTGCTGGCCGCGCGGCTGCGCGCGCTGGGCGCCGCGACGCATGACGCGCCGTGCGCGGCACGGCCGGACTGGCTGGAGCCGGGCGCGGCTGGCGGGAATGCCGTCGCCGACGAGCGCGTGGACATCCTTGTCGGCCGCTGCGCCGCCGGGAGCGGGCCGCGGGTCCTCCTGAGCGGGCACTTCGACACGGTGCACGACCCGCACGGCGCGTTCCGCGAGCTGCAGGACGCGGGCGGCGGTCGCGCGACCGGGCCCGGTTGCGCCGACATGAAGGGCGGGCTGGTGGTCGCGTTCACGGCGCTGGAGGCGCTGCAGGCCGCGGGCGTGGCGTTCCCGTGGTGCTTCGTCCTGACGCCCGACGAGGAGACAGGCAGCTTCGGCAGCGCTGCCGAGCTGGCGCGCCTGGCCGTGCAGCACGACGTCGGCTTCGTCTTCGAGCCCGCCGGCGAGGGCGGCACGCTGATCACCGAGCGCATGGGCGCCGGGCAGTTCCGGATCGACGCGTTCGGGCGGACCGCCCACGCGGGGCGCGACTACGCGAAGGGCGTGAGTGCCGTGCGCGCGCTCTGCCGTGCGGTGCTGGACGCCGAGGCCGCGGGTGACGGCGCGGCGCGGATCGTGAACGTCGGCCCGCTGCAAGGCGGGGC
>CANHFL010000177.1 GCA_947459855.1 Planctomycetaceae bacterium
AGTACGGCTTGTGCAGGACGCCCGCGCAGCCGGCGCGCAGGAGCGGCCGCTCGTCGTCGGGCAGGCTGCTGCCGCTGGTGACCACGCGGACGCGGGCGAAGCCGGGGCGCGTGCGGACGCTGGTGGTGAACCACGCGGCGTCGCCGGCCGAGGTGTCGAAGATGATCACGTCGGGGGTGACCCGGCCGCACTCGAAGCCGGCAGAGAGCACGTCATGGACCGTCGAGACGTCGCAGGTTCCCATGCCCTCCAGGACTTCCTTCAGCGTGGTCGCCGCCGTGCGGTCGGCATCGACCACCAGGATGCGCGTGCGCGCGGTGGACGCCGAGAGCCCGCGGAACGGGATGCCGTGCGCGCGCATGAACTGCTCGAGCGCGCTGACGTGGATGCGGCGGTCCTTGGAACCGGGGATGCGGTAGCCCTCGAGGCGGCCCGAATCGACCCACTTGCTGACGGTGCGCGCCGCGACGTTGCAGATGCGGGCGACCTCGCCGGTGGTGAGCGCGTCCTTCTCGATGCCGAACGGATTGGTGTTCATGGGTGGGACTCCTCGGACGCCGCCCGCACACGCGGGCCCGCGGCCGCCACCGGGATCGGCCATCCCCGGGGCCGACTGAAGCCGACGATTCGAAAAAAACGCTTTCAGCGGGGGCCGGACTGCCCCGGCGCGTCCGAACGCGCCAGGATGCGGATGCCGCGCTCGACCAGGGCCCGGAAGAGCTCCTCGGCGTGGACGCGGTCGCGGACCTCGGCCACGCAGCTGACCATGACGGTGGAGACGTCCGCGCCGCCGAAGCGCCGCTCGTGCACCACTTCCTGGACGCTCGCTCCGCAACGGGCCAGCGTGCCGGCCAGCTCGGCCAGGCCGCCCGGCCGGTCGCTGATGACCGCCGAGAACTTCACCAGGCGGCCGTCGACCGCCAGTCCGTGCTCGATCACGCGGCTGAGGACCAGCGGGTCGATGTTGCCGCCGCACAGGACGAGTCCCACGCGCATGCGCGCCAGCGAGGCGAGCTTCCCGGCCAGGAACGCGGCCAGCGGCGCGGCGCCTGCGCCCTCGACGACGCCCTTCTCGAGCTCCGCCAGGCGCAGGATCGCCAGGGCGATCGCGTCCTCGTCCACCTGCACGACCTCGTCGACCAGGTTGCGGCCCAGCTCGAACGCACGCCCGCCGACCTCGGGAACGGCCAGGCCGTCCGCCAGCGTGGCGCTGCTCTGCACGCGCACGGGGTGACCCGCCGCGACCGCGGCGGACCAGCTGGCGCAGCGCACGGGCTCGACGCCCACGATGCGGATGCGCGGGTTCAGGTGCTTGGCGGCGACCGCGACGCCGGCGATCAGGCCGCCTCCGCCGATCGGCGCGACGATCGCCTCGAGGCCGGCGACCTCCTCCATCATCTCCAGGCCGATCGTGCCGGCGCCCGCGATGATGGCCGCGTCGTTGAAGCCGTTGATGTACGAGAGCCCTTCGGCCTCGACCAGCGTGTCGGCGTGCAGGCGCGCCTCGGCGATGTTGCTGCCCGAGTTCAGGACGCGCGCGCCCATCTCGGCGCAGCGGCGCTGCTTGACCAGCGGCGCGAACGTCGGCATCACGACCGTGACCGGGATGCCCAGCCGCCGACCGTGGTAGGCCAGCGCCAGCGCGTGGTTGCCCGCGCTGGCGGCGATCACGCCGCGGCGGCGCGCCTCCTCGGGCAGCTGCAGCAGCGCGTTGCAGGCACCGCGCTCCTTGAAGCTGCCGGTGGCCTGCTCGTATTCCAGCTTGCAGTGGATGTCGGCGCCCGTGAGCGCGCTGAGCGCCGGGCTTGCCGTGCACGGCGTGACGAACACGCCGCCCGCGATCCGCTTCCGCGCCGCGACGATGTCGTCGAAGGTCACGTCGGGGCGGGTGGCGGCGGGCGCGGCTGGCGTCATCGGGTGCTCGCTGGGTGCGGGGTCAGGCGCGCGGGCCGGCGCCGCGGACGGCGTCGCTCAGCGCGTACTTGGCGTCGTTGTCGCGGAAGCGCTTCGCCAGGTCCTTGGCCTTCGCGTCGTACGCGGCCTTGTCGGCCCACGTGTTGCGCGGGTCCAGCATCTCGGCGGGCACGCCCGGCACGGCGACCGGCATGTGCAGGCCGAAGACCGGGTGCTCGACGAAGGTCGCGTTCGCCAGCGAGCCGTCAAGGATCGCCGCCAGGATGGCGCGCGTGTACGACAGCTTGAAGCGGCTGCCGACGCCGTACGGCCCGCCGGTCCAGCCGGTGTTGACCAGCCACACCGAGCTCTTGTGGTCGCTGATCTTCTTCGCCAGCATGGCGGCGTAGACCATCGGCGGGCGCGGCATGAACGGGCCGCCGAAGCACGCGCTGAAGTTCGGGGTCGGCTCCTTGACGCCGGCCTCGGTGCCGGCCAGCTTCGAGGTGTAGCCGTTCACGAAGTAGTACTGCGCCTGCTCGGGCGTCAGCTTGGCCACCGGCGGCAGCACGCCGAACGCGTCGGCCGACAGGAAGATCACGTTCTTCGGGTGCTTGCCCATCGGGGGCTGCACGCAGTCGGGGACGAAGTCCAGCGGGTAGGTGACGCGCGTGTTCTCCGTGAGCTCCGCGGTGTCGTAGTTGGGCACGCGCGTGGCCTTGTCGACCACGACGTTCTCCAGCACGCTGCCGAAGCGGATGGCGTTCCAGATCTGCGGCTCGCCCTCCTTCGAGAGGTTGATGCACTTGGCGTAGCAGCCGCCCTCGATGTTGAAGACGCCGTTCGCCGACCAGCCGTGCTCGTCGTCGCCGATCAGGCGGCGCTGCGGGTCGGCCGAGAGCGTGGTCTTGCCGGTGCCCGAGAGGCCGAAGAAGACCGCGACGTTCGAGTCGTCGTTCTTCGCGACGTTCGCCGAGCAGTGCATCGGGAACACCTCGCGCTCGGGCAGGTCGAAGTTCATCGCGTAGAAGATCGACTTCTTGATCTCGCCCGCGTAGCGCGTGCCGACGATCAGGACGACCTTGCGCTCCAGGCTCTGC
This sequence comes from Planctomycetaceae bacterium, assembly GCA_947459855.1. Taxonomy (GTDB): domain Bacteria; phylum Planctomycetota; class Phycisphaerae; order Phycisphaerales; family SM1A02; genus UBA966. The sequence goes on from CANHFL010000177.1 coordinate 2,994, forward strand.
ATGATGCAGAGCTTGTTCTTCACGCCGTAGGACGCGGGGTCCTCCAGCTCCAGGCGCGACGCGTCGATGACGGTCCAGTCGCTCTTGAACCCGGCCAGCTCGGCCGGCGCGGCGTTGATGAAAAGCGTCTTGGCGAACAGGCTGTGCCAGGCCTCCTCGGTGAAGACCGAGACCTTCAGGCGGTACGCCGGGTCGCCGCCCGCGTAGCCGTCGAAGCGGAAGAGGTCCTTCTTGCCGCGCATGTACTCCATGACGCGGGCGTAGAGCTTCTCGAAGTGCGCCGGGGTGACGGGCTGGTTGACCTTGCCCCACGCGATGCGGTCGTGGATGGCCGGGGTGTCCTCGAGGTACTTGTCGTCGGGGCTGCGGCCGGTGCGGGCGCCCGTCAGGCAGTTCAGGGCGCCGTTGGCGGCCAGGATGCCCTCGCCGCGCTCGATCGCCAGCTCGACCAGCCGGGCGGCGGCGAGGTTGGCGTGGACGGCAGCGGTGCCGAAGTCGTGGGCGGCGCGGGGGGTGGACATCGTGGCGGTGGTCATGGGGGGTGTTCTCCGGGGCCCTGCGGGACCCGCAGGGCGAAGGAACAAGGATACCGCGCTCCCCCATCTCCCGGCCGGGAAAGGTGCATTGACCCACCCCCGGCCACGGGCTACCATCTCCCCTCCAGCGCGGCGACCGTAGCTCAGTTGGCAGAGCACCGGGTTGTGGTCCCGGGTGTCGCGGGTTCGAGCCCCGTCGGTCGCCCTGAAAGAGGCCTTCCACTGAGGCCAGCCGATTGCCCCCGCCGCCCCCACCGGGCTGCGGGGGCGTCGGCGTTTTGACGGGCGCCGGCCGCCGCCCGCTATGGTGCGCGCATGCGCTTCGCCGCCGTGCAGCACGACATCGCGTGGATGGACCCGGAGCCGAACTGGGAACGGATCGGCAACCTGCTGTCCGACGCCCGGCTTCCCGCCGGCAGCTTCGCACTTCTGCCCGAGCTGTGCGATGTCGGGTTCACGATGGAGACCGACCGCCTGCCCCGCTTCGACAGCCTGGGCACGGCACGGCGCCTGGCGACTTCGCGCGCGCTGTGGCTGCAGGCGGGATATGCGGACGTTGCAGTGAACGGTGGGCGCCCGAGGAACCGCGCGACGGTGATCGCGCCGGACGGCCGCGTGGCCGGCCACTACGACAAGGTGCACCTGTTCTCGCCCTCGCGCGAGGACCGGCAGTACGCCGCCGGACGATCGATCACGGTCGTCGACGTGCCCAGCGCG
>CANHFL010000178.1 GCA_947459855.1 Planctomycetaceae bacterium
CATGAGCCCGGAGCAGGCGCAGGGGGGCGACGTCGACACGCGCTCCGACGTCTACGCGCTGGGCGCCACGCTGTACGAGCTGGTCTCGGGCCTGTTGCCGTTCGACCCGAGGGCGCTGCGCGGCAAGGGGTTCGCCGAGATGCAGCGCATCCTGTCGGAGGAGACGCCGCCGCGGCCGTCGGTTCGCTTCGCGGAACTGCTGGACGCACGACCGGAGGAGGCCGGGGCGATCGCCGCCGCGCGTGCAACCACGCCGGCCGGGCTGCGCGCGGCGCTGCGCGACGACATCGACTGGATCTGCCTGAAGTGCCTGGAGAAGGACCGCGAGCGCCGGTACGGCTCGGCCGGTGAACTGGCCGCGGACATCCGTCGGCACCTGGACCGACTGCCCGTGGCCGCCGGCCCGCCGAGCAAGCGCTACGTCTTCCGCAAGTTCGTCAGCCGTCACCGCTGGGGCGTCGGCGCGGCGGGCGTGGGCGCGGTGCTGGTGATCGGCAGCGCGATCACCTTCGCGTTCCTGTACCGCACCGCCGAGGAGCAGCGTCGGCGCGCCACCGACACGCTGGACGCGTTCGAGCAGTCGATCGTGGCGATCGACCCCGAGAAGGGCAAGGGGCGCGCCGACCTGAAGGCGATCGACTTCCTCTCGCTGGTCGAGGGCAACCTGGACAGCCGGCTTGACCGCCAGCCCGAGGTGCTTGCCTCGCTGCAGACGACCATGGGCCTCGCCCGGCTGGCGATGAGCGACAACGAAGGGGCGCGCCGCCTGCTGGGGCGCGCGCTCGAGGAACGCCGTGCCGAGGCGCTTCGTTCGCCGACCCCGGCGAACCGCCGCCTCCTCGGCGAATCGCTCCACAACCAAGGCCGCGTGCTCTACGCGCTGAAGGACTACGACGCCGCCTTCCAGGCCTACTCCGAGGCGCTCGCCGTGCGGCGCGGGGTCGCCGGCGGCGCCGCGTCGCCGGGGGTCGCGATGACGCTCCAGCACCTGGCCGCCACCGAGCGCCAGCGCGGGCATCTCGACGATGCAGCCTCGCTCTACGACGCATCGATCGACATGTGGACGCAGATCGACGGCGCCGGCCTCGACTGGGCGCGTGCGATCAACAACCGCGCCACCTTGCGCGAACAGCTCAAGCGGCTGGACGAGGCGGAGCGCGACTTCCGGCTTGCCGTCGAGATCGCCTCGGCGAACATGTCCGACGACGACGTCCAGCTGGCGCGCATGCTGACGAACCTCGGCCGCGTGCTCTCGCGCAACGGCAAGCACGACGAGGCCATCCCCGTGCTGGAGCGGTCGCTCGCGATCAAGCGGAAGCGGCTGGGCCCGGACGACCCGCAGACGAAGAAGGGCGAGCAGGAACTGGCCGAGGCCACCGCCGCGAAGAGCAGGCCTGCCGAGGGATCCGCGGTTCCGAAGGTCCCGTGAGGATTTCGCCGCTCAGGGGCAGACGCCCCAGGCTGCAAGCAGGATGGACAGGTCGCCGCCGTCGACCAGCCCGTCACCGTTGAGATCGGCAGGGCAATTGTTGGCGGGGGAGGTGCACTGGGCGCAGTTCTGCTGCGCGAGCGTCGCGCAGAGGTCGTCCCATGCAAGCGTGCAGCAGAGGGCATCGAGCGCACAGACGGTGGCGCAGCAGGTCGGATCGGTGCACCCGCGCGTCGCAGGGTGCGCGACGAAGCAGTCACCGGCAAAGACGTCGCCGCAGACGCCTGCACCCGCGCCGGGCGGGATCATGGTGCAGCCCGTGACGCTGATGCGATACGGGCCTGAACCGCTGCCGGACGCTCCGTTCCACAGTTTCACGGGGTAGGCCAGGCCGATCTGGCTTGCGCCCAGGAGGTCCGTCGGCTGGCCGGTGTTGAACACGGCAAGCTGGTTGAAGCCGCCGCCCGTCTGCGTCGGCACGAGTGCGAACGGCTTCACGCCGCTTGCGGTGATCGCGATGGCGTACACGCCGGGCGCGTATTGGGTCCCCACCGGGAAGCTGACCTTGGACGCGGTGGTGGTGCTGTTCATGTTGTCGTTGGCAACGACGGCCAGCGCGCCCGTGATGTTGCCTTGCGTGTCCGTGCTGAGCCGGAACAGCCAGAGCATCGGGTTGAATGCGGTGTTCGAGTCCGTGGTCGCACTGAACTGGGCCGGGTTCGCGATGTTGATCAGGAACATGTCCACGACGTCGCCCACCAGGTAACCCTCGGCGGTTGCGCCGCTCAGCGAGACGAGCGTGGCGTTGCCCTTGGCTTGCTTGGCGCTCTGCGGCGTGCCTCCCGCGTCGCGGCTTCCCTCCTCGACGTCCGGCCCGGCGAAGGCCGAAACGGCGATCGACGTGAGCAGGGCGCCCATCGCGAGTGCGCGGCGGAATGGGTAGCGGCTCGTGTGGTTCATCGCGTTCGTACTCCTTGGGTCGGGGAATCTTGCACCCATATGCGGCCCGAACGACCGAAATGTGGGCGCAACAGGCCGGAATTCAAGGGATCTCGAAGGGCTCTCGGACCTTGCCGATCACCGGCCCGGCCGAACTCCGAACACGTGGAATCGGTGCCCGACCGGTACCCAGCCGAGTTCCCGGCAGATCTCCGCGGCCAGGGCCGCCACGCGCGGGTTGGTGAACTCGACACGGGTGCCGGACTCGACGCACACGACGACATCGGTCGGTGGCTTGCCGTAGACCAGCTGGAACGTCGTGCGGTCCCGGTCAAGGAGCAGCTCGGCAAGGATCCCGGCGTCGCGCAGCAGCTTCAGGGTTCGGTAGACGGTCGCCTTGGAGACGTTCCGGCCGCGTGCGGCCAGCGCGGCCTGGAGCTCATCCGCCTCGAACGGGCGATCCAGGGCGACGATCGCGTCCAGCACGTCGGCGCGCTCGTTCGTGTACTTCAGGTCCACGGACTTGAGGTAGCGGCGGAAGACGGCGCAGAGCGGCACCGCGATGCGCAGCCCCGGCGGTGCGGTCGGCGTCGGCGCCGCGGCACGGGTGGTGGCGGGTTGTCCCGCGGATCGGGTGCTGGGGGTGCGGCGCTTGGCGGTCATCGCGTGTTCAGGGACCTCGGAACCCCGAAGGGTACGACGTACTCAAGGTCTCATAATGTGTGTTATGTAAAATGCGCCGGGGCGCCCCAACTCAGGCCCCGGAAACGGGTTGCGCAGCGGAGAAACCCCATCCCGGGACACCGACGCAACCCGGTCATCATCGGCGAGCGCGGCCCGACGACTGCATCGCCGACGTGACCCCGGCGCCGCTCGAGAGCCCGAACGCGTCATGGACGACCCGAAGCGCGTCCTCGCCCCGTGGCCGGTCGACGATGCAGCTGATCTTGATCTCGCTGGTGGTGATGTTGTGGATGCGGATGCCGGCGTCCGCCAGCGCCCGGAACATCCGGCTGGCGACGCCCGAGTGGCTCTTCATGCCCGTGCCCACCGCGCTGACCTTGGCCAAGCCGACCTCGACATCGATCTCGCCCGCCCCCAGCTGGGCCGCCAGCTTCTGGCACAGACCCTTGACGTCCGAGATGTCGCCGTGCTCGACGGTGAACGCGATCGTCGTCGTCTCGCCGAACTCGGTCTGAAGGATGTCGTCCACCGAGATGTTCGCGGCGGCCAGCGGCTCGAAGATGAGCGCCTGCAGGCCGTCAGTCCGCGGCAGCCCCTTGAGGGTGATGCGGCCCAGGTCCGGCTTGAGTGCGCAACCGACGACGACGATGTCTTCCATGATCTGCTCCTCGGGCACGATCAGCGTGCCCTCATCCGGCTTCTGGCTGTGCCGCACGTGGATCGGAACGCCGAACTTCTCGCCGAACAGCACGGCGCGCGGGTGCATGACCGCGGCCCCCAAGGCCGCCAGTTCCAGCATCTCCTCGTAGCTGATGTGGCGCAGCTTGGTCGCCGTGGGCACGACGCGCGGGTCCGCTGTGTAGACGCCGTCCACGTCCGTGAAGATCTCGCACGCACCGCCGTCCGCGGCGACGTCCAGCGCGGACGCCAGCGCGACCGCGGTCGTGTCGCTTCCGCCGCGTCCAAGCGTCGTGATCGCGCCGTCCGGTCCGACGCCCTGGAAGCCGCAGACGACGGGGATCGCGCCGGCACGCAGCGCCTTGTGGAGCGCGGCGCCGTCGATGTGCGTGATGCGCGCCTTGCGATGCGCGCCGTCCGTCTCCATGCCCGCCTGGCCGCCGGTCATGCTGACCGCGTCGCAGCCCAAGCCATGGAGCGCCATCGCCATCAGCGCCACCGAGACCTGC
>CANHFL010000179.1 GCA_947459855.1 Planctomycetaceae bacterium
CCAGCGCGACCTGGCGGTGAACCTGGCCGCCGCCGACAGCCTGCGCCTGCTCACCGACGTCGACTACGGCCTGGACCGTCCGGCGTGGCTCAACTGGTACGCCGTGCAGAAGAAGCCCTTCCGCGGCGACATCCCCTACTACTTCCCGACCTTCGAGCGCGAGCTCGGCACCTTCGACTACATCCTGTTCTGGTCGACGCCGAAGTTCGAGCAGCCGGGCGTGCCCGCCGGACTCCGCGAGACCGCGCCCGCGGACGGGAAGCCGCAGGACCAGTTCGGAAACCTCGGCGAGAAGCGCTGAGCATCGCCGCGCCTCGCGCGGTGACGCCTACACTCGCCCCTCTTGTCCATGCACCCCACCCAGAGCCCGAGCACGCCGCCCGGCGCCGGCAATGCCGCGCAGGATCCGGGGTCGCGCGCACGCACGGACGAGGCCGAGCTCCAACGCCTGGCCGCAGAGGGCGACGTCGCCGCCATGGGCGACCCTGCCCTGGGCGTGGCCGCAGCCGAGGCCGCGGCCGACGACGAGCGGATCATCCGCAGCGGCCGCCTGGCGGGGAAGAGCCTCTGGCAGTCGATCTGGATCCTGGCGCTGCCCGTCCTGGTGCAGCAGCTGATGGCCGCGCTCGTCGGCACCACCGACACGCTGCTGGCCGGCAACCTGCCGCCCGGCACCGCGGGCGCGGCGCTGGACGGCGTCGGCTTCGGTGCCAGCTTCATGTGGGTGGCGTCGATCGTGCTGATGGGGCTTGGCATCGGTGCGCAGGCGATCATCGCGCGCGGCATGGGCGCGGGCAACCGCGACGAGGCACGCGTCGCGGGCGGCACCGCCGTGTCCACCAGCTTCGTGGCGGGGCTCATTGGCGCGTTCGGCGTGTGGTTCCTGGGCCCGCTGGCCGCGGAGTGGATGGGGCTCTCGGGCGACGCACTGGGATACGCCACCGACTTCGTGCGCGTGCTCTCGCTGAGCATGCCGTTCCTGGGCGTGATGACCGTGGGCGGCATGACCCTGCACGGCGCCGGCGAGACGGCCAAGCCCAGCGTCATCGCCGTCGGCGTCAACGTCCTGAACGTCGGCTTCTCGTGGTACCTGTCGGGCGCGGTCGTCACGGTCGGCGCACTGACCGTCCCGAACCCGTCGCCGTTCGACCCGGTGCGCTGGGGCGTGGTGGGCATCGCGTCCGGCACCGCGATCTCGTACGTCCTGGGCGGCAGCTGGACGCTGTGGGTGCTGTTCCGCGGCGTGAAGGACTACCGGATCGGACGGGCGGACCTGCTGCCGCAGCGCGCGATGCTCGACCGGATCGTGCGCCTGGGCGTGCCCAACATGCTGGAGGGCGCGACCATGTGGCTGACCACGTCGGTCGGCGTCACGAAGTTCATCGGCATCGTCGCCGAGCGCGCAGGCGGTGCGGCCGGCCCCGTGAAGGGGCTGTTCGGCGCGCACATGGTGACGGTGCGGTGGGAGGCGTTCAGCTTCCTGCCGGGGTTCGCGATGGGCACCGCCGCGGGCGCGCTGGCCGGGCAGTACCTGGGCGCCGGCAGCGTGAGGATGGCGCGCCGCGCGATCTGGGCATGCATGTGGATCGCGATGGCGATCATGGGCACGCTGGGCGTGGTCTTCATGACGCAGGGCCGGGTGCTGGCCGGGGTGATGAGCCGGGATCCGGTGATCGACGCGGAGGTCCCGCGCACGCTGTTCATCTGCGGCGTGGTCCAGGTGTTCTTCGCGATGGCGCTGGTCTGCCGCCAGGGCCTGAAGGGCTGCGGCGACGCCAAGGGCACCTTCTGGATCACGCTGGTCAGCACCGTGTGCGTCCGCGTGCCGCTTGCGTGGGTCTTCGGCGTGGTGCTCGGCTATGGGCTGGCCGGCATCTGGATCGGACTGTGTGTCGAACTGGGGATCCGCGGGCTGCTCTTCCTGCAGCGGTTCGTCGGCGGGCGCTGGGAACGCGTCACGGTCTGACGGGCGCGCCGCCCCACCGCTTCGATGCCGGCACCGGGGCCCCGCACTCGGGGCACGATTCCGCTTCCAACGCGTAGAGCAGGTACCCGCACGCGCAGCGCGGCTCCTCGAACTCGACGCGCAGGTCCAGGCGGCAGACCGGGCACTCGGCGGCGGTGTTCGCATCGATCTCGCACCCGCCGCCGCAGCGCGGGCACGCCAGGAGGATCCGGGTGCGCCGTCCGCGCAGCGCACCGCCGGCGTCGCGGCTCGCCATGTGCCCGAGCCGGAGCAGCACCGGCTGCGCCAGCAGCGACGTGGCACCGACGATCAGCGAGACCATCACGATCCGCGCGAACAGGTCGCGGCCGATCGCCTCGATGACGACGTCGCCCACGAAGCCGGGGAACACGAACGCAAGCTCGCCGAATGCCGTCCACACGACGGTCAGCACGAACGCGACCATGCGTACGGTGACGACCCATGGACCGCCCGAGCGGGACAGGAGCGCCAGGCCCACGAGCGCCCCGGCGAGCCCCGCCAGCGTGAAGGCGCCGGCCGTGCGCGCGATGCGCTCCGACGCCTCGAGGCCGAACGCGGAATCCGACCAGATGAGCACCAGCCACGCGGCCGCGCCGAGCCAGGCCGCGGCCGTCGCCGCGCGCATCCACCACGCGAGCCGGCCGCGGTCGATCACCACGGCGTGGACGAACGTGAGCAGGCACCCGCCGGCGATCACCCCCGCCGTGCCCGCGAGCTGGAACCCGCGCGCGCTGGCGACGACGCCGAGCACGGCGAGCAGGCCGGTGGCCGCCGCCACGCCCAGCGCGGCCAGGAAGAAGAGCAGCATCGTGCGGCTGAGCGAGCGCCCCGAGCCGGCGGCCATGCCCGGCATCACGGCGCCCCCCCGGCATCCGGCGCGGCCGATGCGTCGACCGCGCCGGCCCCGACGGGATCGGTACCGGGGTCGGCGTCGGCGGGCGCCGTCACGGGGACCGGCGCCGGCGACGGCAGGCCGCCCGTGGTCATGACCACGATCGAGACCGCGGCCGCGACGAGCACGCCCACGAGCACCACCGGCGCCACCATGGCCGCGACGATCCGCCACGACGCCTCGCGCGTCGCGGCGGCCAGGACGATCCCGGTCGCAACCAGCGTCCAGATTCCGGCCGCCCACCCCAGGCAGTACGGCCCCAGGAACGGCACCGCGAGCAGCACGTACGGCGCCGTCCCGTACGCGCATGCGCACCAGACCCGCGACCACCCGGCGCGACCGCCCGTGACGCGGATCGTGCACCATGCGATCCCGGCCAGCACCGCCGCGCCCAGGCCGAGACCCAGCGAAAGCAGCGCGATCCACACCACCGCCCAACCCGCGGCCGTGGCGCTGCTCCAGACCATGCCCCCGCCGTAACCCGACGAAGACCGGTCGAAGACCATCACGCCGACCACGACCGCCAGCACCCCCAGTGCCGTCGGCCCGAACGAGATCGCGCCGTTCACCAGAACGAAGCGCATCGCGGCACCGGACTCGGACCGGTCGGCCAGCGCCTTGCCCACCGCCACGGGACGCGAGAGCGCCATGCCGACGGTGCCGCGGTACGCCTTCCACCATCCGATCCTCGCGCGATCGGCCCACGGCACCTCGTCGGCGGCGACGTCGGCGTCATCCACCCCGGGCGCGGCCCGCAGCACCATCGAGTCGAGTTCGCACGCGCCGCCGCACCGCACGCATGCAAACGCACGCGGCTGCGGAAGCCCATCCTGGTCGGTGCCGTAGTACTGCTGACCGCAGCCGGCGCAGCAGAACTCCACCGCGTTCGGCTTGAACCGGAACTCGCTGGGGCGGAACCCGCGCCCGCACTCGGGGCAGGTGCGGCCCGGCACGTTCCACAGCGAGTACCCACAGCCGCGGCAGCGCATGGTGCGCTCAGTCCTCGGGCGTCATCACCGCGATGCGGCGCCGGAACTCCTGCTCCAGCCGCTTGGACACGGGGCCGACCGCCCCGCAGCCGATCACGCTGTCGCCGACGGCACTGACGCCGATGATCTCGGCGGCGGTGCCGGTCAGGAACACCTCGTCGGCCGCGTACACGTCCTCCAGCCGCATCTCGCGCTCGTGCACCTTCATGCCGATCGCGGGCCCCAGCTCGTCGATCACGAACTGGCGCGTGATCCCGTGCAGGATGCCTGCCGACGTGGGCGGCGTGCTGATCACGCCGTCCTTCACGACGAAGATGTTGTCGCCGGTGC
>CANHFL010000180.1 GCA_947459855.1 Planctomycetaceae bacterium
CACCTGGACGACGGCAGGGTGACCCATGTCAGCACGCCGGCCGAGGCGCTGGCCGAGTCCGCCCGTCGGCTGGGCGGCTTGACGCCCCCCACCTGAGCTACGCTCAACCCCACGAGATCCCCATGAAGTGGAAGTTCGTACTCCTCCCCGTGCTCGCCGTCATCGGCATCTTCGCCGCGATCTACACGGTCCGGAAGCAGAACCAGCCGCTGCCCGCGCCGCCGCCGACGGTGCCGCCGATGGCCTCGCCCTACGGCGACCGCGTGAGCGGCTCCGGCATCGTCGAGCCGTCGTCCGAGCTCATCGAGCTGGGTGCGCCCGTCAGCGGCCTGGTCGAGGAGGTGATGGTCAAGGAGGGGCAGCACGTCACCAAGGGCGATCCGCTGTTCGTGATCGATCGCCGTGCGCTTGCCAGCCAGCTGGGCAACGCGAACGCCCGCCTCGAGGCGTCGAAGGCGCGCTACGAGCAGGCGAAGTCGCTGCCGAAGCCCGAGATGCTGGCGCAGGCGCAGGCGCGCGCCGACCAGGCCCGCGCCGCGGTGAACGACGCGCAGGGCCGCCTGGACCGCCTGCTGGCGATCGGCGAGGCCGGCGCCATCAGCCGCAACGAGCGCCCCACGCGCGAGTTCGAGCTGGCGAACGCCAAGGCGCGCCTGGCCGAGGCCGAGTCGAACCTGGAGTTCGTCCGCAAGGGCACGTACCCGGAGGACCTGCGCGTGATCGCCGCCGACGTGACGGCGGCAGACGCCGAGGTCGCCATGATCAAGACCGAGCTCGACCGCTGCATCGCGCGCGCGCCGATCGATGCCCACGTGCTGCGCATCGACGCACGGCCCGGCCAGTACGCCGCGGCCGGCCCCGGTGCCAAGACGCAGATGACGCTGGGCGACCTGGAGCCGCTCAACATCCGGGTCGACATCGACGAGCTGGACGCCTGGCGCTTCAGCCCGACGGGCAAGGCCGTCGCCAGCCTCCGCGGCGGCAAGCAGGCGACCTTCCCGCTGCGCTTCGTGCGCCGCGTGCCGCTGGTCCAGCCCAAGCGGACGCTCAGCGGCGAGAACGCCGAGCGCATCGACACGCGCGTGCTCCAGCTGATCTACCAGTTCGAGGACGCGGCCCCGCCGGTCGCGCCCGGGCAGATGCTGGACGTCTTCATCGAGAGCGCGGGCGTGCCGCGGCTGCCGGACGCGCCGCCGGCCGGCGGCGCCCAGGCCCCGGCCCCGGGCGAGGCCCAGGCCTCGCAGCCCGCCGCCGCCGGATCGGACGCTGCGGAACGCTGAGGATCCAGGCAGCCGCATGGCCGACGCCGCCCCCGTCAACCAGGACCTGCAGCGCGAGCGCCGGGCCATCGTGCTTGCGCTGGTGCTGGGCGTCGTCCTGACGGCGGTGAAGTTCGTCGCGTGGCGGATGACCGGGTCGTCCGCCGTGTACAGCGACGCGGTCGAGTCGATCGTGAACATCGCGGCCAGCGGCTTCGCGCTTTGGGCGATCCACCAGGCGCACCGTCCCGCCGACCGCACGCATCCGTACGGGCACGGGCGGTTCGAGTTCCTGAGCGCATCCGCCGAGGGCGCGCTGATCGCGGCCGCCGCGGTGAGCATCGTGTGGGAGGCAGTGCACCGGATGCTCGCGGGCGACGTCCACGTCGAGCGTGCCGGGTGGGGCATCGCCGTGGTGGGCGCGACCGTGCTTGCCAACGGCGGCATGGGTGCGTGGCTGGTCATGCTTGGCCGCCGCCGGAAGTCGTCCGCGCTCGAGAGCGACGGAAAGCACCTGCTGACCGACTCGGTGACCAGCCTGGGCGCCATCGCGGCGCTGCTGCTGGTGCACTTCACGGGGCATTCGTGGATCGACCCGGTCATCGCGCTCGTCATGGCGTGCGTGATCCTGGTGGTCGGCTACCGCATCGTGCGGCACGCGCTCGGCAACCTGCTGGACGAGCAGGACGCCGGCGACTACGAGACCGTGCGCGGCATCCTTGACGCGCACGTCGCGGCGCCGGGCCGAGCGGCGCGCGCGCCGGCGATCCTGGGCTGGCACAAGCTGCGCACACGGCACATCGGCCGGCACCACTGGGTGGATTTCCATGTGCAGGTGCCCGGGACCATGGACGTGCGCAGCGCACACGAGCTTGCCACCGCGATCGAGCTGGAGATCGAGGCTGCGCTCGGCTGCGGCGAGGACGGCGGCAACGCGACCGCGCACGTCGAGCCGGCGGAGTGAGGCCGCTCAGCCGAGGATGAGCGCACCGGCGGCGGCTGCCGCGGCGGCGATCGCGAGCACGGGGATCCCCGCACCGGATCCGCCGCGCAGGCCGAGCGGCGCAGCCAGGAGCACCATGCACGCTCCTGCGATGCACGCGCTCCCGGCGTCCCGGATGCCGGCGGGCGCGACGTCGCGCACGAGCGCCGCTCCGAGCACCGCGATGACCGCGCAGTTCGCCCCGGCGAGCGCCGCACGCATGCCGGGAACGGCACGAAGCCGGTGCCACGCGGGCAGCACGGCGATCACCGCCAGAAGGCCCGGAAGGAAGATCGCCGCCACCAGGAGCGCGGCACCCGCCGCCGCCGCGATCGGCCCCGCCTGCACCTGCATCGCCGCGCCCAGGTACGCCACCATCGTGAAGAGCGGTCCCGGCACCGCCTGTGCGAGCGCATAGGCCGAGAGCACCGTGCCGGCGGGCAGCCACCCGTTCGCGGCGAACGGTTCCTGCACGAGCGGCAGCACGACGTGGCCGCCGCCGAAGACGAGCGCACCGGCACGCGTGCAGGCTGCCGCCGCCTGGAGGATGGGTGGTGCACCGACGGCCAGCATGGCCAGCGCCACGGAGCCGAGGAAGCCCATCGCCGCGAGCACCGACAGCGCGCGCGGCACGTGGAACGCCCGCGCGCGGGCCTCGGTGTCGTCGGGATCCGCCGCCGCGGGTTCCTGGGCCGGGGCGCGGGCCCCGAGCGCGAACGCGCCGCACGCCGCACCCACGCCGATCGCCAGCGGCTGCGCCGCCGCGGCCATCCATGCCGGAAGGGAAGCGGCGCCGGCCGCGAGCAGCGCAGCCAGCAGCACGGCCACGAGCGCGACGTGCATGCGCGTGGGCGCCAGCGTGCGCACCATGCCGATCAGGGCGTTCGCGACCACCGCAACCGCGAAGGCGCGAAGGCCGGCGAGCCAGCCGGCGCCCGCGATCGCGCCGGCGCCCGCAAGCGCAACGCCGGCGATCCCGAGCGCCAGCGCGCTCGGTGCCGTGAATCCCAGCCACGCGGCCAGCCCGCCGGCAGGTCCGGCGCGGCGGAGCCCGATCGCGAAGCCGAGCTGGGAACTCGTCGGGCCCGGCAGGAACTGGCAGAGCGCGGCCGTGTCTGCGAATTCCTCCTCGCGCATCCAGCGCCGGCGCAAGACGATCTCGCGCCTGAAGATCCCGACGTGCGCCGTCGGCCCGCCGAACGACGTCAGGCCGAGCCTCAGGAAGACGGTGAAGGTCTCGAGCGCAGGGTGCACGCGCGGAAGGGTAGCCTTCGGCACCGATGGCACGCCTCCCGTCCGCCCCGCCGATCGACCTCGCCACGCTGCGCGCACTTTGGAAGCCGCGCCGCGATTCCTACGCGCAGGCCCACCTGTACGAGGACAACCGCATCCGCATCCACCGCGCGTTCACGTGGCTCGAGCACGCGGCGTCGTGCCGCGAGTCGGAGCTGGACGACCGCCTGCTGGCGCAGTGGTCGGGCCTGGCCGCGCTGTTCGCGCGCTGGGACGGGGCGAAGGGGCAGCCCGTGGCGCAGAAGGCCGCGCTGGCGGCGTTCGTGCGGCAGCTGGTGGCGACGGACCAGGACGGCCTGCTCGCCGCGGCGCTGCTGCGTGACCGCGCCGTGCTCGGCGGCGTCTTCGCCGACCGCTACCTGGCGAGGTTCTTCCCCGCGGCGGTCGACCTGCGCGGCCTGTACGAGCGCCGCCGCTGGGAGAAGCTGCTCGCCCTGCTCCTGGAGCGCATCGCGTTCGTCCACGCCCAGGTGGCGGGCGGAGGCGCGACCTACGGCAGCCGGGAGAACCGCACCGTGGTGAAGCGCGCGTCGATGGCGCTGGACCGGATCACGATGGCGGCGATCCAGGTGGTCATCGACCACGGCTACTCGGACGACTGGGGCGAGCTCTGCTGGCCCCCGGCCCGGCGCTGACCGCCGCGCGCGATCGCGTCCTTCCCGAA
>CANHFL010000181.1 GCA_947459855.1 Planctomycetaceae bacterium
GCCTCGCGCGTCTCGGCCAGCCTGCTGCGGGCGGCGGGGTTCGGCGAACTGGTCGCCACGGACGCGGCGGACTACGCGCGGATCGCGGCGCGCGCGGCGACGGACCGCGCGTGGGCCGAGGGCTTTCGCCGCACCGCGCGCGATCGGATGCGCGCGTCGCCGCTCCTGGATGCGCCGGGGTACGCGGAGCGGTTCTACGGCGCGCTGCGCCATGCGTGGCGCTGGCGGTGCGCGCAGGCGTGAACGTGCGTCGCGCCGCGGCCGGCGGTCAGAGCAGGATCCGCGACATCACCACGATCACGACGATCGCCAGCACGTCCAGCACCAGGCCTGCACGCAGCATGTCGCGGCTGCGCACGCGGCCGCTTGCATAGACCAATGCGTTGGGCGGCGTGCCCACGGGCATCGCAAATGCCCAGCTGGCGGCGAACGTCGCGGGGATGACGAGCGTCTCGGGCTGCACGCCCAGGCCGGGCGCCAGCGCACCGACGATCGGCACGGCCATGGCCGCCAGCGTGGTGTTCGACCCGATCTCGCTGGCGAAGACGAGCACCGTCACCACGACGGCCAGCACGCCCAGCGAGGGCATCGTTCCGGTGTGGTGCAGCAGGTGCCCGAGCGACGTCGAGAGCCCGGAGCGCTGCATCGCATCGGCCAGGCAGAGCCCGCCGCCGAAGAGCACCAGGACTCGCCACGGCACCTTGGCGAAGGCGGTGCCGTCCAGGATGGCGTGGCCGGGGCGCGCGCGGCTCGGCATCAGGAAGAGCAGCGCCGCCGCGGCGACCGCGATCGTGCCGTCCTTGGCGGCCGGCAGCGCGGCGGCATACAGCGGCTGCGCCATCCACGCCGTGACCGCCAGCAGGAAGGCGCCGAGCGCGACCCATGCGTCGCGGCCCATGGGTCCGTGGTGGTGGTCCTGCGCCGGCGGCACGGTGATCCCGCGCGCGGGGAAGAGCCAGACGCCCAGCACCGCGACCGAGAGCGGCAGGAAGACCGCGGCCGTCGGCACGCTGAAGCGCAGCCAGCGGACGAAGTCCATCTCGACGCCGTTCCTGCGCAGCCACTCGACGGCGATCGGGTTGGGCGGGCTGCCGATGATGGTGATCGCGCCGCCAATGCTGGACGCGAACGCGATGCCCAGGAGGAGCGACGTGGCGAAGCGGCTGGCCGCGGCATGGCCCGCGTCGTCGGTGGCCGTGGCGCGCGCGCGCGCGGCCAGGGCGACGGCCAGCGGCAGCATGGTGGCGGTGGTGGCCAGGTTGCTCACGAACGCGCTCATGAGCGCGGTGGCCAGCATGACCGCGGCAAGCACGCGCAGGGGGCTCGTGCCCGCCAGCCGCACCAGCCACGATGCGAACCGCGCCGAGACGGTCGTGCGCTCCAGCGCGAACGCCAGCAGCGCGCCGCCGCCGAAGAGGAAGATGACGTCGTTGGCGTACGGCGCCGCGATCTCGGCGGGCGTGCCGATCCGCAGCAGCGGCAGCACGACGAACGGCAGCAGGCTGGTGAGCGCGGGTTCCACCGCCAGCGTGACCCACCACGTGGCCATCAGCGCCAGCAGCGCGAGCACCGATGCCGCGTCGGGGGTGAGGCCCAGCGCGGGACCGGAGATCCACGCCGCCGCCGCCAGCACCGGCCCGCCGAACAGCCCGGCGCGGACCATGAACGGCGAGCCCTTCTCGAGCTCGCCCTGCAGTTCGTCGTCCTGCGATTGCGTCGGGTGCGGCACGCAGGGGAGGGTATCGAAATTGTGTTCGGGATATCTCGTACCTATTTCGCGGAAATGGGTACGAGATATCCCGAACACAATTTCAGTCGCGATCCCCACGCCCATCGTTCAGGACACGCTGCCTCGCCGGCGCGGACTGCCGCAGGTACGTCGTCTCCATCATCAGGAATTCCGTGCCAGGCTCCTTGCCGGGGCTCCAGATGCGGACCCACATGCGGTCGTCGCTCTCACGGACGATCACCTCGCGCAGCGTGACGTTCCGCTTCTTGGCCGGGTCGAAGTATGTGTGCGACAGCGTCAGCGTCTTGCGGTCGTCCGACAGCTGGCCGTTGCCCGTCATCATGCCGGTGCCCATGTTGTCCACCCAGCTGGACACGAACATGCGCTGCGCGACGTCGTACCCGAGCGTCGCGCGCCCCTCGAACGTGCCGATCTGCGGCCATTCGGTGCGCATGTCGTTCATCAGGAAGCGGCCGCCGAGTTCCATCCGGCTGGTCATGGTGGCTTCCGACGACATCGGCTCCGCGTTGGGTGCCGGCCAGTTGCGGGACGGGCCTTTCCAGGTGCCCGCGCCCTTCGCGAGCCACGAGTGCATCTCGCCGGTCGCGGCGGCCGCGGCATAGGCGTCCATCTCGGCCTGGGTCATGCCGGCGGGCGGCGCCGCGGGGACGGCGGCGGTGGCGGTGGCGGCGGATGCCGGCGTGACGCCCGGGGCGGGGTCCTGGCGGGTGGCACACGCGGCGGTGGTCAGGACGAGGCCCGTGAGTGCGGCAGCGGCGAAGGGATGCATGATGCGGAGTTTATCGGCCATGGAAATCCGGTGGGTGCGCGGCATCGGTCGGAGTTGCGGTTGACGCGGGCTTTGACCGTGCCATATTTCTGCAAACCGGCTCCCTTCGCCGGTCGTTCCCGCGTCCCTTTCCACGGTTCCCATCCCATGAACAGCACCATCCATCGGATCGGCGTTGCCGTAATTGCGGCAGCGTGCGCCCTTTCCGGCGTCGCGCAGGCCGAGCAGATCACGCTCATCTCGAGCACCTCGCGCTGGGCAGCCGGCACCGGGTTCGGCGACTGGGCGGGCGCCGCGATCACCACGTACGCGATGGACGGGAGCACGCCCGGCATGCTCACCAGCGTTCGCCCGAACGGCCAAGGCTCCTGGGACCGCGACTACAGCAGCAACAACCAGATCGAGTGGGGCCCGGGCTGGCGCAACGATTCCGCGATCGGCTTCCCGGTACCGTCGTCGCTGCGCCCCACGCTGGCGCAGGTCGAGTCGTGGTCCGAGTCGAACTTCAAGGGCTCGTGGAGCATCGGCTGGGGCAGCGATTCGTTCACCTACGACACGACGCCGCGCTGGGTCTCGGCCGCGGGGCGGACCTACGCCACGCTGAGCGCCGCGTCGATCGCCGCGCTCGATGCCGCGCGCAGCGGGGGCGGCTCGGGTTCGCTGACGCTTTCGATGGCGCATTCGCTGCAGTACTACGGCGCCACCCGCGCCTCGCTGATCCTGCGCAGCTATTCCGGCACGCAGTACGCCCAGGCCGAGTACCTGACCTCCGGCACCGACTTCACCTTCACCAACCTGCCGCCCATCCCCTCGGACACCCTCGCGATCCTGCGGCTCGAGACCATCGGCG
The DNA here is from genome assembly GCA_947459855.1 of Planctomycetaceae bacterium. Taxonomy (GTDB): domain Bacteria; phylum Planctomycetota; class Phycisphaerae; order Phycisphaerales; family SM1A02; genus UBA966. The sequence continues at coordinate 3,370 of CANHFL010000181.1, forward strand.
GCTGGGACACCGCCGGCAGCCACCAGGTGAGCACGGTCCTGAACGCGGAGACGTTCTACGCCCCGGTGCCGGCGCCGGGCGCGCTGGCGCTGCTGGGCGTTGCGGGCCTCGGTGCGGCGTCGCGCCGCCGCCGCCGCTGACGGCACGTCCGCCAACTCGCGCACGAGTCCCCGTTGGCGCCGGGCGCGCCGCGGTGGATGCTTCCTTCCGCAGTGCCGCCACGCGGCGGCCTGCGTTCGCCACGCACCCGGAAGGACGGCTCGCCGATGCCCCTGCACGCCATGCACACCATGAAGGACCTGCTGGTCACCCAGCTGAACGAACTCCACGCCGCCGAGAAGCACTGCAGCACGCTGCTGACCTCGTTGGCCGACCACGCCTCGGACCGCGCGCTCGCCGAGCTGCTCCGCTCGCACGGCAGCGAGACCCAGGAGCACGTCGCGCGCCTCGACTCGGTCTTCAGGGAACTGGGCCTGAAGCCGCACGCCGCGCGCGCCGAGACCGCGTGCATGAAGGGCCTGGCCCGCGACTGCCTGGAGCTGGCGAAGGCGCCGCGCACCGAGCCGCACGTGCGCGACGCCGCGATCATCGCGGGCGTGCAGCACATCGAGCACGACGAGATCGCCGGCTACGGCTGCGCGCGCACGTGGGCGCAGCTGCTGGGCTTCCAGGGCGCGGCCGGCAAGCTGCAGCTGACGCTGGACGAGGAGCGCCGCGCGGACGTCGACCTCAGCCGCATCGCGCAGCAGGTCAACCGCAAGGCGATGTCGGCGGCGACGGCGGTGTGACGGCGGGCCACAGGCGGCGGCCCATCCGCAGCGAGGCGCC
>CANHFL010000182.1 GCA_947459855.1 Planctomycetaceae bacterium
ACTCGGCGATCTGCCGGGCCTGCGCGACCACGACGTCGCGGTTCGCGCCCTCCTGCGCCTTGCGCCACTCCTTGACCTTCTCGCGCAGCTCGGCCACGGCCGGCTCCATTCGGTGTCGGAAGACGGTCGAGACGGGCAGCTCGGTCAGCGCGGTGGCGATCGACGCCACCTCCTCGGCCAGCGCCTCGCCCGAGAGCTTGCGCGCGGCGGCCACGCGCTGCTCCAGGTTCGCGGCGGTGGCGGCCGCGGCCTGTGCCGCCATGCCGGTCAGCCCGAAGATGCGGCGGATGCCCGCGCTGGACGCCGACTCGCCCGCGATCACGAAGTGCTGCGCCTCGTCGGACGAGTGCAGGTGCGTGCCGCCGCAGAATTCCACCGAGTGCTCGCGCCACGCAGGGTTCGCGGGCTCGGCCACCAGCTGCTCGACGGGCACGCCGATGCTGACCACGCGCACCGGGTCGGGGTAGCGCTCGCCGAACACCGCGCGCACGCCGGCGATCGCCTTGGCCTTCTCGAGCGGCACCACCGCGTGGTGCACGCGCATCGCCTTCGCGATCGCGGCGTTCACCAGCATCTCGGCCTTCGCCAGCTCGTCGTGCGTCATCGCGCGCGGGTGCGTGAAGTCGAAGCGCAGGCGCTCGTCCGCCACCAGCGATCCGCGCTGCTCGACCTCGTTGCCCAGCACCGCGCGCAGCGCGTGGTTCAGGAGGTGCGTCGACGTGTGGTTCGACGCCACGCGGTCGCGGCGGCCGCGCTCGACGGTCGCCGTGCCGTGGTCGCCCACCGCGATCGCGCCGTGCTCCAGGCGGCCGACGTGCAGGACGTACTCGCCCGCGCGCTGCGTGTCCTCGACGCGGAAGCGGCTCTTGCCGGGGCCGGCCTCGATGAGGCCTGCGTCGCCGACCTGGCCGCCGCTCTCGGCGTAGAAGGGCGTGCGCTTGACGACGATCGCGCACGTCTTCTCCAGCTCGGCGCGGCCCGCCAGGGCGTGGCCGTCCCAGATCGCGCAGATGTCCACGTTGGTCGGCTTCGGCTCGTCGCGGCCCGAGTCGTCGGTCGCCGGCACGCGCAGCGCGCTGCGCAGCTTCTCCAGGACGTCCGGCGGCGGCATGCGCAGGCCGCCCTCCTTCGTGCCGCCCTCGCGGCTGCGCTCGCGCGCGGCCTCCATCAGGGTCTCGTAGCCGGCCACGTCGACGCGCAGCCCGCGCTCCTCGGCCATCACGCTCGTCAGGTCGATCGGGAAGCCGTAGGTGTCGTGCAGGCCGAACGCGTCCTGCGCGCTGACCGTGCCGCCGGTGGCCTTCGCGCGCGCCGCGGCCTCGTCGAAGAGCTGCAGGCCGCGGTCCAGCGTCTTGCCGAACGCGATCTCCTCCTCGCGGATCGTGCTGACGATCCGGCCCGCGTTCTGCACGACGGTGGGGAACGTCTCGCCCAGCGTCTCGGCGACGGCGGGGACCAGGCGGTGGATGAACGGTTCGCGCGCGCCCAGGTGCTGGTGGCCGCTGCGGATGGCGCGGCGCAGGATGCGGCGCAGCACGTAGTTGCGCCCGTCGTTGCCCGGTGCGGCGCCGTCGGCGATCGCGATGCTCAGGCAGCGCACGTGGTCTGCCACCACGCGGTACGCCACGTCGACCGGGTCCTCGAGCTTCCCGCCGTAGGGGCGCGCGCCCGTGACCTTGGACGTGAGGTCGAAGATCGGGCCGAAGACGTCGGTGTCGTAGTTCGACCGCTTGTCCTGCAGCACGCTGACCAGGCGCTCCAGGCCCATGCCCGTGTCCACGTGGCACGCGGGCAGCGGCGTCAGCGCACCGCCCGGCTCGCGGTTGAACTGGATGAAGACGAGGTTCCAGATCTCCAGCACGTCCGGGTCACCGGTGTTCACCAGGCTCGCGGCGTTGCGCCCGCCGATGCGGTCGTAGTGGACCTCGGTGCAGGGGCCGCACGGGCCGGTCTCGCCCATCTCCCAGAAGTTGTCCTTCATGCTGCCGGGGATCACGTGGTCCGCGGGCAGGAACTGGAGCCACAGGTCGCGGCTCTCGTGGTCGGGCGCGACGCCCTGCTTGGGGTCGCCCGCGCACCAGGTGGCGTACAGGCGGTTGGGGTCCAGGCCGTAGACCTTCGTCAGCAGCTCGAACGCCCAGCCGATCGACTCCTTCTTGAAGTAGTCGCCGAACGACCAGTTGCCCAGCATCTCGAAGAACGTGTGGTGGTACGTGTCGCGGCCCACGTCCTCGAGGTCGTTGTGCTTGCCGCCGGCGCGGATGCACTTCTGCGTGTTCACGGCGCGGGTGAAGGGACGCGTGCCGCGCCCCAGGAACACGTCCTTGAACTGGTTCATTCCCGCGTTCGCGAAGAGCAGCGTCGGGTCATCGAACGGGATCGCCGGGCTGGACGGCACCATGGTGTGTCCGGCCTTCTCCTCGAAGAACCGGATGAAGGTGCGGCGGACATCGGCGGCGGTCCGGGCGGGCGTGCTCATGGGAGGGGAAGTGTACGGATGGGCCCGCGCGGCTCCGGCGTGCGCGCGGCCGTAGACTGCCTGCCATGCATGCAGTGCGCAGGCCCTTCGTCGGCGGTAACTGGAAGATGAACGGCGACCTTGCCTCCGCGGTGGAGTTGGCGGACGACGTCTGCGCCGCGCTGGGGGCCGAGGGGATCGACCGCACCATCGACGTGGCCGTCTACCCGCCGTTCCCGTACCTCTTCACCGCGGGCCGGGCGCTGGGGCACTCCAACGTCCTGCTGGGTGGCCAAGACTGCTCGGCCGAGGTCGGCGGGGCGTTCACCGGGCAGGTGAGTGCCGGGATGCTGACCGATGTCGGGTGTCGATCTGTGGTTATTGGACACTCAGAGCGCCGGCACGGGCTTCATGAAGGCCACGCGCTCCTGCACGAGAAGCTTCACCTTGCCTGCGAGTCCGGGCTGACGGTCGTCTACTGCGTGGGCGAGACCGCCGACGAACGCCGCCGCGGGGAGGCCGACACGGTCGTCGCCCACCAGATCCGCCACGGTTTCGGGACGCTGCCTGCCGATCGCGTGGCGCGCGTGGTTGTCGCCTACGAGCCCGTCTGGGCCATCGGAACCGGCGTGAACGCCACGCCGGAGGACGCCCAGGCCATGCACGCGTCGATCCGGGGCCTCCTTGGATCCCTGTATGATTCCCGATTCGCCGCGCAGGCCCGCATCATCTACGGCGGTTCGGTCAACGCGAAGAACGCACGGGCGATCTTCGACCAGCCGGACGTGGATGGCGGGTTGATCGGCGGCGCCAGCCTGAAGGCCGACGACTTCGTCGCGATCTGCCGCGCAGCGGCGGAGGCGTGGTCGGGAGCCCCAGGGCACTGAAGGAACCATCCATGGGCGTCTTCTTCACGCTCCTCGTCATCCTCTTCCTGATCGTCTCGGTTGCCCTCGTCCTGATCATCCTGGTCCAGCGCCCGCAGGGCGGTGGCCTGGCGCAGGCCTTCGGCGGCGGCGGCGGCGGGACCGACACCGCGTTCGGCGGCCGCACCGGCGATGCCCTGACCGTGGCCACCGTGACCGCGTTCGCGATCTACGTGCTCCTGGCGATGGGCCTGAACATCGTGGACCTGAAGATGACGAAGGCCGCCCCGTTGGAGGAGACCAAGGCCGAGGCCCCGGCCGCGCCCGCGGCGCCTGCTCCTGCGCCGGCCGACAGCGCCGGTGTGAAGACCGACCCCGCGGCTGCCCCTTCGACCACGCCGGCTCCGGCCGCCGCTCCTGCCGCCGCACCCGCGCCTGCCGCGGCGCCCGCGGCTCCGGCACCTGCGCCCGCTCCCGCTCCGGCCAGCGCCCCCGCGCCCGCGCCGGCCCCCCAGTAAGCCCGCCGCGCGCACCTGCGCGCGCCCGCACCTGCCGAGGCCCACGCATGATCCGCTCGATGACCGGCTTCGGTGCAGCGACGGCGGAGCGTGACGGCACGCGCTGCACGGTCGAGGTGCGCTCGGTCAACAACCGATTCTTCAAGAGCGTGATGCGGCTGCCCTCGGAGTTCGAGCAGCTCGAGCCCGAGCTCGAGGCCCTGGTCGCGCGCCGCCTGTCGCGCGGCAGCGTGACCGTCACCGTGCGCATCACGCAGTCCGCCGGGAAGGCCGTTGCGCGCATCGACACCGCCGCCGTGGCCGCCTACGCGGCGCAGCTGCAGCAGGCGATGCCGAAGGGCGTCGTCGCCG
>CANHFL010000183.1 GCA_947459855.1 Planctomycetaceae bacterium
CAGGTGGCCGACTGCGGCGCCGAAGATGCGCGGCGCGCGGTCGCGGCGGCCGCGGCGGCGTTCCCCGCGTGGAGCGCGCTGGCCGCGGTCGAGCGCGCGAAGCACCTGCGCGCGCTGGCGGCCGCGATGATGCGCGACGCCGAGCGCCTGGCCGCGCTGTGCACCGCCGAGTGCGGCAAGCCGCTGGCCGAGTCGCGCACCGAGGTCGCCTACGCGGCCAGCTTCCTGGAGTGGTACGCCGACGAGGGCCGCCGCGTGTACGGCGAGACGTTGCCCGCGAGCGACCCCGCGAAGCGCCTGTTCGTGCTGCGCCGCCCCGCCGGCGTCGCCGTGGCGATCACGCCGTGGAACTTCCCGCTGGCGATGGTCACGCGCAAGATGGGACCGGCGCTTGCCGCGGGCTGCACGCAGGTGGTGAAGCCCGCCGAGCAGACGCCGCTGAGCGCGCTGGCGATCGCGGCGCTGGCTGCCGAGGCGGGCATCCCCGCGGGCGTCGTCAACGTCGTGCCGGGCATGGACGCGCCGGCGATCGCCGGCACGTTCTTCGAGGGGATGCACGTCCGCCACCTGAGCTTCACGGGCAGCACCGAGGTCGGCAAGCTGCTGCTGGCGCAGAGCGCGCGCACCGTGATGCGCGTCTCGCTGGAGCTGGGCGGGCACGCGCCGTTCATCGTGTTCGACGACGCCGACCTGGACAAGGCCGTGGCGGGCGCCATCGCCAGCAAGTTCCGCAACGCGGGCCAGACCTGCGTGTGCGCCAACCGCTTCTACGTGCAGCGCGGCGTGCACGACGCGTTCGTCGCGAAGCTGGGCGCGGCGATCGCGGCACTGAAGGTGGGCGACGGCGCGGCGGCCGGCACGCAGGTCGGGCCGCTCATCGACGACGGCGGATTGGCGAAGGCCGAACGCCACGTCGCGGACGCGGTGGCGAAGGGCGCGAAGGTCGTGACGGGCGGCGTGCGCGCGCGGCCCGCGGGCTGCGCCGACCGGTTCCTGGCGCCGACGCTGCTCGACGGCGTCACGCAGGACATGCTGTGCTTCCGCGAGGAGACCTTCGGCCCCGTGGCGCCGGTCTGCGCGTTCGGGACCGAGCCCGAGGCGCTGGCCGCGGCGAACGACACGGAATACGGCCTTGCCGCCTACGTCTTCACGCGCGACGGCGCGCGCATCATGCGCATGGCCGAAGGCCTGCAGTACGGCATCGTGGGCGTCAACGACGCGCTGCCGGCCACCGCGCAGGCGCCGTTCGGCGGCGTGAAGCAGTCCGGCCTGGGCCGCGAGGGCGGGCACCACGGCATCGAGGAGTACCTGGACCTTCGCTACGTGAGCTGGCGCATCGACTGAGCCGCACCCGCCGGGCGCGCGGCGTCAGGCCTTCTTCTCGCTGGTCAGGCCAGTGGCGCCGGCCACGCGGTCGGTGGTGCGCTCGGCCAGGCTCGCCAGCTTCCTGATCTCCTCCAGGTCGCGGAGGTTGGCGATCTTGTTCATGAACTTGATCGCGACGAACACGCTGAACGCGATGATCACGAACTGGACGACCGTGTCGATGAAGGCGCCGTAGCGGATGGCGACCGCGGCCTGCGCGGCGACGCCGTCCTTCGCCTCGACGGCGGGCTTGATGATCCACTGCAGCTCGGTGAAGTTCACGCCGCCGATGGCCCAGCCGAGGGGCGGCATGAAGATGTCGGTGACGATCGAGTTGACGACCTTGCCGAACGCGGCGCCGATGATCACGCCGACCGCCAGGTCGAGCGCGTTGCCCTTGACGGCGAAGTCGGTGAATTCCTTGATGAAGCCCATGGTGTTCCTCCTGGTTCGCCCGCGGCGCGGGTCGGGCGGGCAGCGTAACCTCGCGGCCCCATGAAGGCCAGCATCCGCCGCTCCGCGTTCCTCATCGCACTCGTGGCCGCCGCGCACGCGGCGTCCTGCAGCAAGCCGCCCGAGAAGCCGGTGACCGAACCCGTGCCGGCGCTGGCGATCGGCGCCGCTCCCGCGATGGACGCACTGGCCGACGTCTACGTCGGCGGCGAGGCGCACCTGCCCGTCTACCGGATCCCCGCGCTGGCCGTGAGCACCAAGGGCACGCTGCTGGCCTTCGCGGAGGGCCGCCCGACGATGCGCGACAACGGCCAGAACGAGATCGTCCTGAAGCGCTCGACGGACGGCGGCCGCAGCTGGGGCAAGGCCCAGACGCTCTACGTCGAGAACGGCATCTCGCCGAACAACCCGTGCGCGACGGTGGTGGCCACCGGGCCGCACGCGGGGCGCATCATCCTGATGTTCCAGCGCTACCCGCTGGGGATCGGCGAGGGCGATGTGGGCGAGGGCATCTTCGGCGCGCGCAGCTGCCGAAGCGCGGAGATCCACAGCGACGACGACGGCATGACGTGGAGCGCGCCGCGCGACGTGACCGCGCAGGTGAAGCGGCCGAAGGGCGTGACGAGCATCGCGAGCGGTCCCGGCGTCGGGATCCAGCTGCGGCAGGGCAGGAACGCCGGGCGCCTGGTGGTGCCGTTCAACCAGGGCCCGAAGGGCGCGTGGCGCGTCTACGCGGCGCTGAGCGACGACGGCGGCGACACGTGGCGGATGGGCGACCTGGCGCCGGACGGCGGCAAGGGACGCGCCAACGAGGTACAGCTGGTCGAGACCGCGGGCGGCGAGCTGCTCATGGTGGCGCGCCAGGAGAACGGCGGCGGCGCGCGCAAGGTCGCGCGCTCGACCGACGGAGGCGAGCACTGGTCGCAGCTGGCCGACGAATCCGCGCTGCCCTGCCCCAGCTGCATGGGCGGCGTCGCCGCGATCACGCCGGAGCGCCTGGTGTTCACCGGCCCCAACAGCCGGCGCGAACGCAAGGAAGGCACCGCGTGGTTCAGCTTCGACGGCGGCAGGACGTGGCCCGCGGCGCAGGCCGTCTACGCCGGCTCGTTCGCGTACAGCCAGCCGGCGCTGCTGCCGGATGGCAGCGTGGGCGTGCTGTTCGAACGCGACGGCTACCGGCGCATCACGCTGGCGCGCCTGACCGCGCCCGCGGCGCCGAGCGGCACCCGCTGAAGCACGCCCACGGCCGGGCGTGCCCTACCATGCCGCGGCCGTGCGCTACCGCAACGCCCTGATCGTCCTGGCCATCCTCGTCTCCGCCATGGTGGGGCTCGCGTCCACGTGGTCCGCCGCGCGCTCGATCCGGCGCGAGATGCGCACGTCGCTGGAGACGCAGGCCAAGTCGCTGGTGGCGACCGCGGCCGCGGAGGTCGACGTCGCGCTGAACCGCGCCGCGCTGGCCAAGCACGACATCGACGGTCCCGAGTACGCCAAGGTCGAGGGCATGCTGCGGGCGATGCGCGACCGTTGGCGCGACGCCGGCGTCCCGGTGCGCTTCGTCTACACGCTGCTGCCCGATCCCTCCAGCCCCAGCGGCATGGTCTACGTGGTCGACGCCGAGGAGAGGGGCCCGGACAAGTCGAAGCCCGGCGAGCAGATGCGGATGTTCTCGAACGACGCCGGTCCGCCGGACTGGCGGCAGATGCAGGCGTTCGGCTACACGGACACCTACGGGACGTTCTTCGCGGGCTTCGCGCCGGTGCTGGCGGCGGACGGCCACGTCGAGCTGGTGGTGGGCCTTGACCTGGACGCGGCCGAGGCGGAGGCGTCGGTGCGCGACGTCGTGCTGGGAGGCACGCTGCCCGCGCTGGGCGCGGCGCTCGCCGCGGTCCTGCTGGCGTGGTGGATGGCGCAGCGCGGCGCGACGCCGCTGGACCGCCTGAAGGCCTGCGCCGAGCAGATGGGCACGGGCGATCTCTCGGTGCGCCCGGACCCGACCGCCCCCGGCGAGGCAGGCGAGATCGGGCGATCGCTCGAGAACGCACTCGTCACCCTGCGCAGCATCGTCACCGAGGCCGACGGCACCGCGGTGCGCGTCCGCGACGCGTGCGAGCGGCTGCTGGAGCGCGCGGAGCAGCGCCGAGGCGCGATCGCCGAGGTGAGCGACTCGACGGTCGAGGCCGCGGGCCGCGCGCGCGCGGTGGCGCAGTCGGCGGCCGCGCTCGTGCGGGACGCGCAGGAGGCGGCGCAGGTCACGCGCGGTGCCGCGGAATGCGGGGTCAGCGCGCTGGGGGACGTGGCGCAGATCGATGCCGGCGTCCAGGCGGTGATCGCACGCGGTCGCGACCTTGCCAGCCAGCTCGAGGTGC